>DASZOA010000443.1:0-9103 GCA_035551055.1 Solirubrobacteraceae bacterium | reverse complement strand
CGACGGCGAGCGCGAGCGGCTCGCGGCCGAGCGCTCCGAGCTCGACGAGCGCCGCGCGCAGCTCGAAGCCGACCGCGACGAGCCGCCGCCCGCTCCCGCCTGGCGCGAGGCCGGCCGCGACGGGCGCGCGGGAGCGCCGCTGTGGGCGCTCGTCGACTTCGCAACCGCGCTGTCGGCGGACGACTGCGCCGGCGTCGAGGCGGCGCTCGACGCCGCCGGCCTGCTCGACGCCTGGATCACCCCGACCGGCGAGGCGCTGCCCGCCGGCACGCGCGACGCGGCGCTGACGATCTCGCCGGCGGCGGGCGGGCCGTCGCTCGCCGAGGTCCTCGTGCCGGTGGCCGACGCCGCGGTCCCAGCCGAGGTCGTCGAGCGCGTGCTGCGGGGCATCGCCTTCGACGGCCGGGGCGACGCCGCGAGCGCCGGCGAGGTCGCGGCCGGCCACGACGGCAGCGGCCGCGACGTCCCGGGCACCGGCGAGGCAGCGGTCGGCGCCGACGGGCGCTTCCGGCTGGGTCCGCTGCGCGGCGCGGCAGCGCGGCGCCAGCCCGAGCACGTCGGCGGCGCGGCGCGCGCCGCCCGGCGCGCGCGCCTGCTGGCCGAGCTCGCGCAGCAACGCGCGGCGCTCGACGCGCGCATCGCGACGCTCGCCGCGCAGCTCGCAGCGCTGGGCGAGCGCGCGCAGCGCCTCGACGACGAGCTGCGCGCCCTGCCCTCCGCCGAGGAGGTGGCCGACGGGCTGCGCGCGGCCGAGCTCGCGCAGGCGCAGGCGCACGCCGCGGTCGCCGGGCACGACGCGGCGCGGACGGCGCTCGCGCACGCCGAGGACGCCGAGTTGGGTGCGCGCGCCGCGGTCCGCGAGCACGCCGCCGCGCACGGACTCGAGCCGGGGCTCGACGGGGCTGCCGTCGCCGCGCGGCGCGAGGCGTGCGTGCGCCTGGAGTCGGCGTGCGGCGGCGTCGCGCAGCGCTTCGAGCGCGTCGCGGCGCTGGGCGCGGACGGCGACCGGCTCGCCGCGCGGCTCGAGGACCTGCGCGAGCGGGCCGCGCGGCTCGGCGAGCGCGCGCGCGAGGAGCAGGCCGAGGCTCGCCGCCTCGTCGCCGAGCACGCCGCGCGCGACGCCGCGCTCGGCGCCGACGCGCACGCCGTCCGCACCCGTCACGAGCACGCCCAGCACGCGCTGCGCGACGCTCGTCGCACGCGCGACGAGGCCGTCGGGGCCGAGCGCGAGACCGCGATCCGCGTCGCCGGCCTGGAGCGCGACGTCGGCGTCGCGCGCGATCGCGTCGACGACGCCCGCCGGCGGCGCGAGCGCGGCCACCGCTCGCTCGTCGCCCTGGCCGGCTCGGGCCTGCTGGCGCTCGCGCTCGGCGACGACGCGCCCGCCGCCCACGACGCGGCGAGCTCGTGGCCGCTGCCCCGCGCGCTCGAGGTCGCGCGCGCCCTGCCGGTCGCCGTGACCTCGACCTCGACGGCGCCGGGGCGACAGGCCGAGAACGTCATGCGCGCCGTCACCGAGCTCGACCGCGAGCTCGCCCAGGCCGACATGGGGGCGCACGCGCTGCCGATCGACGACGGCCTGCTGCTCGTGCAGATCGCCGACGGCGCCGCGCCGCGACCGTTCGCCGAGGCGCTCGCGGCGCTCGATACCGAGATCGACGAGCGCGAGCGCGTGCTCAGCGCGTCGGAGCGGCGCGTGTTCGGCGACGCGATCGTCGAGGAGCTTGCCGAGCACCTGCGCCGCCGCATCCACGAGGTCCGCGGCCGGGTCGACCAGATGAACGCGGTGCTGCGGCGCGCCCCGACGGCCGGCGGGAAGATCATCCAGCTCGAGTGGCGCCCCGTCGACGACGAGGAGCTGCGCGACGCGGTGACGACGCTGCGCCGCAGCGCCAGCCACTTCGACGACCCCCGGCGCCGCGCGATCGTCGGCTTCTTCCGCGGCCGCATCGAGCAGGCGCGCCGGGCCGCCGCCGAGCGCGCCGGCGCGCCCGAGCCGATGGCGCAGACGCTCTCCGCCGCGTTCGACTACCGCACCTGGCATCGCTTCGATCTCATGCTCGAGGTGGACGGCCGCAGCGAGCGGCTGACGAAGCGGCGTCATGCCGTCGGCTCGGGCGGCGAGCAGGCGGCGCTCATTCACCTGCCGCTGTTCGCCGCCGCGGCGGCCCTGTACGGCGACGGCCGCGGGCCTCGACTGGTCATGCTCGACGAGGCGCTGTCGGGGATCGACGACGACACCCGCGAGCGGGTGCTGGCCGCGACGGTCGCCTTCGACCTCGACCTCGTGATGACCTCGCACGAGCTGTGGGGCACGTACGCGAGCGTGCCGAGCCTGGCGATCTACCAGCTGCACCGCCAGAACGGGACGTACGGCGTCCACGCGATCCCGTTCCTGTGGGACGGAGCCGAACTGCGCGAGGACGAGCAGGGCGAGCTGTTCGTCGCATGACCGCGCTCGACGAGCCGGCGCTGCAGCGGCTGTGGTCGCAGGCTCGCCGCGCGTGGCAGCGGCGCGGGGCAGCCGGCGACGCGACGATCCATATCGCGCGGCTCGGCCACGTGGAGGCGGCGGCCATCGCCGGACTGCCGTGGCCCGGCCGGCACCGGCCCGTCCTCCCTGGCGACGACCTCAGGCGGCCGCTCTCGCACCTCGAGGCGGCGCTGCGCGAGATCGGCGAGGAGCTGCTCGCGGTGCTCGAGCGCCATGGCGGCCCGGTCGAGGACCCGCGCGCCGAGCGGCGCGCGGCGCGGGCGGCGCGCGCCGACCTGTTCGAGTCGCTCGAGCAGATGATCGACGCGAGCGGGCACCCCGAGCTGCACGCGTGGCTGGCCGGCGCGCGCCTGCGTCCCGGCGACGAGGCGAGAGCGCGGCTGGCGCTCAGCGTCGTCGTGGGCCTGCCGAGTGCCGAGACGGTCGATCGCGCGGCGCTTGCCGCGCGCCGCTGCAGCGGTGACAGCCACGCGCTCGATCCGGGCACCGCACTCGAGCGGCTCGTGCGCAGGCTGCTGCAGCAGCTCGACGGCTGCCCGGACGCCGACCTCGGCGCGCTCGAGGTCCGGCGACTGTACGAGCGCTTCGGCGTCGAGCCGGACCCGACGTCGTCGGTTGTGCTGACGCTCGGGCTCCCCGGTGAGCCCGGCAGCGTGTGCGGGCGCGTCCTCACCGCGTCCGCCGGCCGGCACGCCGTCCTGAGCTATGGCCTGCTGCGCGACGAGCCGCCGCGCTGGCCTGGCGGGCTGCGCGTGTTCGTCTGCGAGAACCCCACCGTCGTCCACGCGGCCGAGCGCGCGCTCGGTGGTTCCTGCGCGCCGCTCGTGTGCACGGCGGGTTGGCCCGGGTCGGCGGCGCAGCTGCTGCTCGCGTCGCTGCGCGACAGCGGGGCGCAGCTGCTCCATCACGCCGACTTCGACGACGACGGCATCGCCATGCACGACCACCTCGCGCGCACGTACGGCGCCGTGCCGTGGCGCTTCGACGCGGCCGCTTACGGCGCCGCGGCGGCGCGCGCCGGGCCGCGGGCCGGGGCGCGGGAACCACGGCTCGCGGCCGCAGGTCTCGCCGCGACCCACGCGCAGCTCGGCATTCGCGTCGTCGAGGAGCTGCTGCTCGACGAGCTGCTGCGCGATCTCGGGGACGCCGCCGCCTGCATCTAGTCGGCGCGTCGCAGCGCGGCGGCGGCGCGGGCGAGCGCGCCCGGCGCCAGTACGCCGATCGGCCGCAGCGCGAGCACGAACGCGACGACGGCCAGGACCTTGACCGCCAGCGCGACGACGGCCGAGCCGTACGCGATCGCACCGAGCGGCATGAGCGCCAGGCCGAGCGCGTACGTCGCCGCGACGGCGCCCAGCCGGTACGGCGCCGGATGCAGGATCTGCGCCCGCCGGTAGTACAGGACGGCCAGCAGGACGTACGCGGCGAGCGTCGCGAGCGCGGCGCCGACCTGCCCGGCGGGCGGGATCAGCACGAGGTTCAGCACGACGTTCGCGAGCGCGGCGATCCCCGAGTACAGCGCCAGCCAGCGCGTCTGTCGCGCGATCGAGATCCCGGCGACGACGACGCTGGAGACGCCGAACGCGACGAGCCCGAAGGTCACGATCCCGACCGCGCGGTACGCCTCGTCGAAGTCCGGGGCGACGAGCTCGCCGAGCTCGCGCGCCCACAGCGCCGTGACGAGGCCGACGAGGCACAGCGCCGCCGTGAAGTCCGTCAGCACGCGGCCGCGCACGTGCCGCTCGCGCTCGGGGTCGCTCTGATGCAGCGACAGGATGAACGGCGAGAACGCCAGCCCGAGCGCGGTGACGACCAGCATGACCGGCACCGCCAGGCGATTGGCGAGCGCGTACTGGCCGAGCTCCTCGAGGTCGGCCAGGTGGGCGAGCATCAGGCGGTCGATGAGCGACAGCGCCCACAGCGACAGCGCGACGGGGATCAGCGGAACGCCGTAGCGCAGCATGACCGACAGCTCGCGGCGCGACACGCGCGCGACGAGCCGCCGCCCGACGAGCGCCAGGCCCAGCACGGCGCCGACGGCCCAGCCGGCGAGCGCGCCGGCGAAGGCGCCCGCCACGCCGGCGTCCCAGACGACGACCGCAACGATCGTGATCGCGGCCGCGGCGGCGGCGCCGCCGACCGACGCGGCGAGGTACGACCAGGCGCGGAACTCCAGCCGCAGGACCTCGCGCGTGAACTGCGCGACGGCGAAGGTCGGCAGCGAGACGCCGACGAGCACGACGAGGTCGCTCTCGTCGCGCCCGTCGAAGAGCGCGCGCGACACCGGATCTGCGAACGCCGCGAGCACCAACGCCAGCAGCGTGCCGACCACGAGCTGGAAGACGAGCGCGGTCGACAGCACACGCCGGCGCTCGGTCTCGTGCTCGTCGCCGTAGTCGAAGTAGCTGCGCTGCGAGGCGGAGGCCATCCCGGCGTCGACGACGATCATGAGCACCGCCGCCACGACCATGCCGAGCTCGAGCACGCCGTAGTCGGCCGGCGAGAACGCGCGCGCGAGGATCGGCAGCGTGACGATGCCGACGAGCTGCAGCGCGACGCCGCCGATTCCGTAGACGAGCGTCTGGCCGCCGAGCCGGCGGACGTCGATGCCCAGGCCCCCGACCCCGCGGTCGACCACGCCGGCCGCGGCGTCCTCGGCTCTTTGCGCCATGGCGGCAGGCTACGCAGAGCGACGCCGGGTCGTCGGCGTCCGGCGGGGCGCGCGGGCGCCGGGGATAGAGTCGCAACGCATGGACGCGATCGACCTGCTGCGCCGCGCGCTGCCGGCGACCATCCGCCGCCCGCTCGTCGTCGCCGTCGAGCACGTCGTCGCAGTGCCGATGCTGCCGGCGCTCGCCGCGGCCGCCCTGATCGCCCGCGTGCGGCGTCCGTCGCGCCGGCGGCGCCCGCGCGTCGTCTGGGGTCCCGAGCCGATCCTGTCCTACGGGCACTGGTCGCGTGCGCTGCGCAAGGCCGGCTACGAGTCCGAGACCGTGATGCAGGAGGTCTACGAGCGGATCAACCGCCGCGAGGACTTCGACGTGCTCTACGAGCAGCTCGTTCCGCCGGGACTCGCGTTCCTGCTCGGCCCGTACGCCGCGTTCGTTCGGTCGCTGTTTCGCGCCGACGTCTTCCAGCACCCCTACTCGGGCGGCTTCCTCGGCCTGACGCCGCTGTGGCGCTTCGAGGCGGGCCTCCTGCACCTCGCGGGCGCACGCGTCGTCTGCCAGGCGCACGGCAACGACGCGCACCTGTCGTCGCAGATCGCCGACCTGTCGCTGCGTCACGCGCTGCTGTCGAGCTACCCGCTGCTGGCGCGTCGCGAGGCGCGCACGCACGAGCGCGTCATGTACTGGACGGCGCGCGCGGACTGCATGTTCGGCGGGCTGATGATGGACGGCCTGGGGCGCTGGGACGTGCTGCCGGCGAGCGTCGCGACGATCGACGTCGCGCAGTGGCGCCGCGAGCGGCCGTACACGCGGGCCGACGGGCGCGGCGGCGGGACGGTGCGCATCGCGCACGCGCCCAACCACCGCGGCTTCAAGGGCACCGAGTTCGTCATCGCCGCCGTCGAGCAGCTGCGCGCCGAGGGGCTCGACGTCGAGCTCGTGCTCGTCGAGGGCGTGCAGAACAGCGAGGTGCGGCGGATCCTCACGCACGACGTCGACGTCCTCTGCGACCAGGTCATCGCGACCGGCTACGCGCTCAACGCGATCGAGGGCTTGGCGGCCGGCCTGCCGGTCGTGGCGAACCTCGAGGACGACCGGCTGACCGCGGTGCTGCGGCGCTACTCCTATCTCGACGAGTGCCCGATCCTGTCGGCGTCGCCGGAGACGCTCGCCGGGCGGCTGCGCGCGCTCGTCGTCGACGCCGACCTGCGCGAGCGCCTCGGGCGCGCCTCGACGGCGTACGCGGCCAAGTACCACTCCGACGAGACCGCGGCGTACCTGTACGGCGCGATCTACCGCCACGTCTGGAACGGCGAGCAGATCAGGCTGCTGGACCTCTTCCACCCGCTGAAGTCGCAGTACAGCCGCTCGCAGCCGCGGATCGAGCACGGGCTCGTGCGCAACCGGCTGCCCGGCGACGACGCCGGCTACTGACGGCGCGCGCGGATGAAGCAGTGCCCCGGCAGCGGGCGCTCCGTCGCCTCGACCGCGAGCGCCGCCGCCGCCAGCCAGCGCACGATCGTCTCCCCGTCGGGGTGGGCCACGTGGAACGCGTCGACCGCGCCCGCCGGGACCGCGAACGTCATCTGCGCGCCCGGCGTCTCAACGGTGACGACCTCGTCCGGGCGGCGGCGCAGCGCATTGCGGGCGGCGCGGGCCAGCGTGGCGAGCTTGCCGCGCCGGAGCAGCCGGCCGGCCTCGGCGACGCGCGAGCGCAGCGAGGGAGGCGGCGCCTGCTCTCCGAACCACACGACGACCGCGCCGCCGGGCTTGGTGACGCGCCGCGCCTCGGCGACGGCGAGCGGCGGCGAGAGCACGTGATCCAGCGAGGTGGCGAACAGGACGCGGTCGAACGAGGCGTCGGCGAACGGCAGGTACTCGGCGATGCCCTTGACGAACGCGAACGAACGCGGCTGCTCGCCCAGCAGCGGATCGATCCCGACGAGCTCGCCGGCCATGCCGGCGGCGTAGGACGGCAGCGCCTGCGGCCCGCAGCCGACGTCGAGCACCCTGCCGTCGAGCTGCGCGAACCGCGCGAACGCGAGGACGTCCGGCCGCTCGCCCACGGACAGGCTGCTCGGCGGGTCGATCTCGTACGCACGCTCGCCGTTGGCCTGCAGCGCCTCCCACAGGGCCCAGCGTTCGCGCACTGCGGCGTCGGGCGGCGGCACGGGCGTGAGATCGAGCACCTGGGCGGAGGCGTCGAAGCTCCGCCCGCAGTCGGCGCAGACGACGCCGTGCAGCGCGCCATGGCAGACCGGGCAGGCGAGGATCTCGGCGAGCGGCATGTCGTCGTGAGGCTAGCCGGGGCTCGCCCACGCCGCGATCTCCTGCGCGAGCAGCGCGCCCGCGCTGAAGACGATGTCGTTGTGTCCGACGCCGGGCACGATGCGCAGCCGCTTGGGCTCGGGCGCGGCGTCGAACAGCGCCCTGCCCTGCTCGACGGGCACGATCATGTCGTCCTCGCCGTGCAGGACGAGCAGCGGAGCGCGCAGGCCGGCGATCAGGCGCAGGCTCGGGTAGGCGTCGGGGACGAGCGCCGGCGGGATCACCGGGTAGTGCACGCGGGCCATCTCGCGGACGCCGGTGAACGCCGACAGCAGCACGAGCCCGGCCGGCGGGCGCTCCAGCGCGAGCTCGAGCGCGACGGCGCCCCCGAGCGACTCGCCGAGGTAGACCAGGCGTTCGGGGTCCACGTCGGGCCGGCGCAGCAGGCACGCGAGGGCGGCGCGGGCGTCGCGGTAGGTTCCGCGCTCGCTCGGCGCTCCGCTGCTGTGGCCGTAGCCGCGATAGTCGAACAGCAGCACGTCGAAGCCGACGGCGGTCAGGACGGCGGCGTGCAGCACGCGGTCGCCGACGTTGCCGGCGTTGCCGTGAAACAGCAGGACGTGCCCGAGCGCGGCGGCACGCCGCTGCACCCACCAGCCGTGCAGCGCGGCGCCGTCGTCGGTCTGAAACCGGACGTCGTCGTAGCGCAGCCCGGCGTCGGCCGGCGTCTGCACGATCGTGCGCGACGGAAAGAACAGCAGCGCGTTGAGCAGCGGGCGCATCGCAGCAACGTCTTCCCGCGCGGCTCGCCGTCGAACGCGGCGGCATCGTCGCGGGCGGCGAACGGGTAGAGGGCGCTGAGCCGGTGGCGTCGGCGCACGAAAACCGTGACGAGGACGAGCTCGAGCAGCGCGTGGAGCGCGCGCTCGAGCGGACCGACCCGTTCATGGCGTGGCTCGGCGTGCTGTTCGCGCTGCTCGTCGGCTACGAGCTCGCGGTCGACCTCGGCCCCGGCGCCCGGACCGTGCTGTCGATCGCCGGCTGGGTCATCTGGGGCCTGTTCGTCACGGAGTTCGCGGCCCATCTGTACCTCGCGCCGCAGCCGCTGCGCTACGTGCGCCGGCACTGGATCCGGGCGCTGGCGATCCTGATCCCGACGCTGCGGCTGCTGCGCTTCGCGCGCCTGCTGCGGCTCGGCCGCGCGCTGCCGGCCGCGCGCGTGGTGACGTCGTCCTACCGCGTGGCGGGGACGGCGCGCAGGCTGCTGCGCGCGCGGCTGGCCTACCTCGGCGCGCTCGCCACCGTGGTCGCGGTCGCCGTCGCCGAGCTGGCGTACATCTTCGAGCGCGACGCCGCGCGGCCGGCGTTCGACTCGTTCGGCGACGCCGTGCTGTGGGCCTTGACGGTCGTCGTCGCGCTGCAGGGCGATCCGACGCCGACGACCACGGGAGGGCGGCTCGTGATGCTCGCCGGCTTCGCCTTCGGCCTCGTCGTCGTCGCGTCGCTGGCCGGCTCGATCGGCGCGTTCCTCGTCGACGATCGCCGCGAGCGCGCCGACGCCGAGCAGCGGGCCGAGCCGTGACCGGCGACGGCCGGCGCCGTCACGCGTGCGGCGTGCGCAGGCGACGGGCACGCCCGTGGCGCCGGGCGGGAGGTTGACCGTGTCGCCGAC
>DASZOA010000442.1:0-7088 GCA_035551055.1 Solirubrobacteraceae bacterium | reverse complement strand
GCGAGCCCTCGTCGGCCATCGACCCCGGGCCGGGGTTCTGCCCGATGACCGTGTTGCGCGGCTTGTCGGAGGTGTCGCGCACCGACTGCACCTCGAAGCCCTCGCTCTGCAGCCGCTGCGTGGCCGTCGAGATCGAGCTGCCGACGACCTTGGGGACCTGCACGCGCGTCGGCGACAGGAGCGACACGAGCGCCAGGACGAGCCCGAGCAGGCACAGCGCGCCGAGCAGCAGCCACGGCCAGCGCTTGCGGCCCGCCGGCGGCCGCGGCGCCGGCGCGACGACCTCGCGCTCACGCTCACGCAGCGGCGCACTCGTCGGATGCACGCCGGTGTCCGGCGGCAGCACGAGCGGCGGCGGCGGGGCCAGCGCGCCCGTCCCCATCGTGACCGCCGGCAGGGCGGTGGCCGCGGCCGCGGCCGCGGCGATCGCGGCCGGCGAGGGCATCCGCAAGGCGGCCGCCTCGAGCGCCGCGATGAACTCGTCGGCGTCGGCGAAGCGGTCGTTGGGATCCTTGGCCAGCGCCCGCAGCACGACCGCCTCGAGCTCGGGCGTCACGGCCGGGTTGAGCTGCGCCGGCGGCACCGGCGCCTCGGTGACCTGCTTGAGCGCGATCGTCACGGCCGTCTCGGCCTCGAAGGGCAGCCTGCCGGTCAGCAGCTCGTAGAGGATGATCCCGATCGAGTACAGGTCCGAGCGCGCGGTCACCGCGTGGCCCTGGGCCTGCTCCGGCGACAGGTACTGCGCGGTGCCCATGATCGAGCCGGTCTGGGTCATGTCCGACGCCCCGGCGCGGGCGATCCCGAAGTCGGTGACCTTCGCGCGGCCCTCGTCGTCGACGATGACGTTCTGCGGCTTGAAGTCGCGGTGGATGACGCCGCGACGGTGGGCGAAGCGCGCCGCGCGCAGGATCTGGACGGTGAGCTCGACCGCCTGTGCCGGCGGCAGCGGACCGTCCTCGGAGACGATCTGCTTGAGCGTGCGGCCGGCGACGTACTCCATGGCGATGTACGACGTGTCGTTCCACTCGCCACGGTCGTAGACCGCGACGAGGTGCTGGTGCTGCAGGCCGGCCGCCGAGGAGGCCTCGCGCTTGAAGCGCTCGACGAACTCCTCGTCGGCGGCGAAGCGGTCGTGCAGCACCTTCAGGGCGACCTTGCGACCGAGCTGCAGGTCGGTGGCGCAGTAGACCTCGGCCATGCCGCCCGTCCCGAGGTGGGCGACGACCTGGTAGCGCTCGTCGACGACGCCGTCGATCTCGATGCTGTTCATCGCAGCAGCTCCTGCATGACCCGCTTGGCGATCGGCGCCGCGACGGTCCCGCCCTGGCCGCCGACGACGTTCTCGAGCGTCACCGCGATCGCGACCTTCGGGTTGGAGCGCGGCGCGAAGCCGACGAACCACGGCTGGTTGATGCGCCGCTCGATGTTCAGCTCGGCGGTGCCGGTCTTGCCGGCCACCTCGATGCCCTCGAGCGCGGCGGCCGTGCCCGTGCCCTCGGCGACGACGTCGCTCATCATCTGCGTGAGCTGCTCGGCCGTCTTGCGCGACAGCACGCGCTCGGCCCGTGCGGGCTCGATGCGCTCGACGGTGCGCCCGTCCTGGTCGACGATCCGGCGCGTCAGCCGCGACTTCATGCGCACGCCGCCGTTGGCCACGGTCGCGGCGACGACGGCCATCTGCAGCGGCGTCACGCGCAGGCGCTCCTGGCCGATCCCGACGCGGCCGATGTCGACCCGCCGCGAGCCGACCGGGATCAGCTCCGAGCGCTTCAGGTCGTACACGCCGCTGGGGAAGATCTGCGCGTCGGGGTAGTCCAGCGGCAGGTCCGAGCCGAAGCCGAAGCGCTCCATGTAGTCGGCCATCCGCTCGCGGCCCAGCGTCTGGGCGACCTGCGCCCACACCGTGTTGACGGACTTCGTCAGCGCCGTCGTCAGGGGGATCGCCCCGAACTGCTGGTTGGAGAAGTTCTTCAACGGCACGCCCGAGACGATGATCGGCGACCTGCCGGACACGGTTGAGTCCGGCGAGTAGCGCCCGCTGTCGAGCGCCGCCGCAGCCGTCACGATCTTCATCGTCGAGCCGGGCGCGTAGCCGGCCTGCGTGACGCGGTTGAACAGCGGCGAGTTGCGCTGGGCGTTGAGGCGCCGGAAGACGTCGGGGTCGCGCAGCGCGCTGGGGTCGTAGCCCGGCGTGCTCGCCATGACGCGGACCCTCCCGCTCGCCGGCTCGATCGCGACGACGGCGCCGCGGCGGTCGCCGAGCGCGTCGAGCGCGATCTGCTGGGCGCGCGGGTCGAGGTTCGTGTGGACGTCGTCGCCGACCTGGCGGTCGCCGCTGAGGTCCTCGATGAGCGAGGTGATCTCGTCGTCCTCGCCCGCCAGCGCGTCGTTGCGCGAGCGCTCCAGCCCCGCGCGGCCGATCGTCAGCGCGTAGTCGTAGCCGACCGCATGCGCGAAGCGCGTGGCCAGCGGCGGGTAGCGGCGGCGGTAGATCTCGTCGTCGCCCTTGACCGAGCGCGCCAGCAGCGACCCGTCGCGCGCGCGGATCACGCCGCGTTTGACCAGCGCCTGCTCGATCTGCGGGCGCTTGTTGAGCGCGTTGTCGCGGTACTCCTCGGCGTTGATGACGCTGTTGTAGCTCGTCATCGCGGCGAGCGCGGCGAACAGCACGAGCACGAGCACGAACAGCTTGAGGATCGGCGCGTTCACGTCAGCGCCTCCCGGCGGGCGCGGTCGGAGACGAGCAGCAGCAGGGCGAGCAGGATGAAGTTCGCGACGATCGACGAGCCGCCGTAGGAGATGAACGGCAGCGTCACGCCGGTCAGCGGGATGAGCTTCGTGACGCCGCCGACGATGACGAAGACCTGCAGCGCGAGCACCGCCGTCAGCCCGGTCGCCAGCAGCTTGGAGAACGAGTCCTGCGCGAGGATCGCGGTCTTGAAGCCGCGCTCGACGATCAGCAGGTAGACGAGCAGCACCGCGACGGCTCCGAGCAGGCCGAGCTCGTCGGTGATGACGGCGTAGATGAAGTCGGTGTGCGCGGCCGGCAGGATCGGCGGGTTGTCGCCGAGCTGGATGATCGCCTGGCCGAAGCCCTGGCCGAAGAAGCCGCCGTCGGCCTGCGAGAAGAGCGACTGCGCGATCTGATAGCTGCCGCCGACCTCCCGCTCGTACAGCTCGGGGTCGAAGGGATGCAGCCAGGCCTCGACGCGGCTCTCGATCGTCGGCCGGAGCGCGTACAGCACGCGCGCGCCGAGCGCGAACAGGGCCAGCCCGATGACCACGAACGAGATCCGGTTCGTCGCGACGTAGATGAGCGCGAGGAAGCCGCCGAAGAACATCAGCGCCGAGCCGAGGTCCTGGATGACGAACAGCAGGGCCATCGCGGTGCCCCAGACCGCCAGCAGCGGCCCGAGGTGCTTCAGCGGCGGGAACGTGATCCCGGCGATGCGCCGCGCCCCGAGGACGAGCACCTGGCGCGTGTCGCGCAGGTAGGAGGCAAGGAAGATCACGATCGCGATCTTCGCCACCTCGGCGGGCTGGAAGGCGATCGGGCCGAGGTCGAACGACAGGTACGCACCGTTCGTCGGCGTGCCCAGGCGCGGCAGCAGCAGCAGCAGCATGCCGCCGAGCGCGATGACGTAGCGGTAGCGCTCGAGCACGCGGTGGTCGTGGCGCAGGGCGACGATCGTGGCGGTGAAGAACACGAGACCGACGACGAACCACCGCGCCTGGTTGCGCGCGAGCTCCTCGTCGAGGCGATAGAGCATCACGAGGCCGAAGCAGGCGAGCACGGCGACGAGCGGGAACAGGTACGGGTCGGCGTCGGGCAGCGTCATGCGCAGCACGAGGTGGGTCGCGACGCACAGCGCCAGGAAGATCGCGCCATAGGTCAGCGACAGGTCCGACATGAGGTTCTCGCGCTGGATGAAGACCGCCGCGAAGCCGGCGGTCACGAGCAGCGACGCCGGGATCAGCGCGAACAGCTCACGATTGCGGGCGCTCATGGGTCGGCGATGCGCCCGCGCTCGAGCTGGCGGACGAGATCGGACGCGTCGTCGTGCGAGCGCAGCGTGTGGTCGACGACCTGGCGGCGGCGCGCCGGCGGCAGCGTCCGCAGCGGCACGCTCGAGACGTAGTTGACCTGGTACAGGTCGATTCCCGCCGGCAGCGAGTACGGCAGCCCGCGGTACAGCGTGACGAAGCCGTCCTCGCTGGCGCCGATGAAGAAGACCGCCTGGTTGGCGGCGTAGGCGCCGACGCCCAACGGCACGAGGATCAGCGCGAGGATCGCGAACGCCTTCGCCAGACGGCGGGCGCGCCCCCCGCGCGGCGACGCCGCCGGCTGGGGCGGCGGCGCGCTGGGCTGCAGCCGCGGCGCCGGCGGGCGCTCGGCGGCGGGCGCCGCCGTGGATGCGCGCGGCGCGCTCGCCAGCGCGCTGCGCACGTCGGCGGTCGTCAGCCCGCCCGCCGAGCCGCCGACCGACGTCGGCTGCTCGTCCGCCGCATCGGCCTCGCCGCCGACCTCCTCCAGGCGGAACAGGACCACGGTGATGTTGTCGCGCCCGCCGGCGGCGTTGGCGGCGTCGATGAGCGCCCGGCCGGCGTCGTGCAGCCCGTCGGCGGCGCGCACGATCTCCGCGACCTCCTCCTCGGACACCATCGACGTCAGCCCGTCGCTGCACAGCAGGTAGACGTCGCCGGCGGCGCCGCGCCACGACGAGGTGTCGACGAGCACCTCGGGCTCGGGACCGAGCGCGCGCGTGATGATCGACCGCTGCGGGTGCTCGTCGGCCTCCTGCGCGGTCAGCTGGCCGCGGCGGCGCATCTCCTCGACGAGCGAGTGGTCCTCGGTCAGGCGGGAGAACTCGCCTCCCCGCAGGCGATAGGCGCGCGAGTCGCCGACGTGCGCGATCGCGACGTCGTGCTCGCCGACATGGGCGGCGGTGATCGTCGTGCCCATTCCGGCCCGCTCCTGCGCGGACTGGGACATCTCGTGGATGCGCGCGTTGGCCTCGTGGATGCGCGCCGCCAGCAGCTCCTCGCCGCTGCCGTCGCGGTCGGCCCCCGGGTCGCGCGCGAAGACCTCGACGGCGACCCGCGACGCGACCTCGCCGGCCTGCGCGCCGCCCATCCCGTCGGCGACGACGAAGATCGGCGAGCGCGCGTAGTAGGCGTCCTCGTTGGCGCGCCGCGCGCGGCCGGTGTCGGAGTGCGAGAAGTGGTCGGCGGCGACGCGCAGCATCAGTCGTCGTAGGTGAACGTGGAGTCGCCGATCCGGACGCGGTCACCCGCGTGCAGCGGGCGCGGCCCGCGCAGCAGCTCGTCGTTGAGGTAGGTGCCGTTCGTCGACCCGAGGTCCTCGAGGACGAGCACCGCCCCCTGGCGCGTCAGCCGCGCGTGGCGCGACGAGGCGAACGGGTCCTCGAGCTGGATCTCGACGTCGCCGCGCCCGAGCGTCGCGCCGCCGCTGACGTCGTAGGACATGCCGCGCGTCAGGCCCGGGACCGACTCGACCAGGAGCCGCGGCGCCGTCGCGCCGTCGCCGTCGAGCACGTTGAGACTCGAGGCGGGATGCATCCCCGTCGCCTCGGCCGCCGCCGGCTCGCGTGCGCCGCCGCCGAACGCGCCCTGGCGCAGGTCCTTCAGCGCGCTGCGCGAGACCCACAGCAAGAAGAGGTACAGCACCGCCAGGAAGGCGAACTTCAGGCCGACGGAGACCGGTTCGAGCATTCGGGCTTTGAGCCTAGATGGTTGCTTGCGCGGCCGGTGCCGCCGGCGGGCGACGAGGCTACTCGAGCTCGAAGACGATCTCCGCGGTGCCCAGCGCGATCCGGTCGCCGGGTTGCAGCGGGTGCGAGCCGTTGACGCGGCGCCCGTTCACGAGCACGCCGTTCGTCGAGCCGAGGTCGGCGATCGTCCACGTGCCCGCGGCGCCCGGCAGGACCTCGGCGTGCCGGCGCGAGACGTTGGCGTCGCCCAGCACGACGTCGCAGTCGCGGCTGCGCCCGACGAGCGCACCGCCGGGCGGGATCACGTGGCGCCGGCCCTCGGCGAGCAGCAGCGCCCGCGTCGGGCGCACGCCCTGCGCCTCCTCTACCGGCCCGCGCAGGCGCCCGGCCGTCGAGTAGATCATCGTGTTTCCGTGCTCGGCGGGCTGCGGCGCGCCCGCCTCCTCGGAGGGGCGCACGAGCCGCGCCTGGATGCCGAACTCGCCGAGCGACAGCCGCTCGTCGGTTCGAAACTCGATCTGCGGCCGCGACCGCAGGGCCAGGCGCTCGCGGCGCGCATGCTCGAGCAGATAGGCGCCCAGCTCGTCGATCAGGGCGTCCTCGACGCCCTCCAGCCGCGACCGGTCCTCGGGCGAGAGGTAGACGATGTACTCGTTGGGGACGTAGATGCGCGAGACGGAGACCGTCTTGTGCTCGTCCATCTCGCGGGCGAGCTTGCGGGCGAGCTCGACCGGGCGCACCTCGGAGCGGAAGACGCGCCCGAAGGTGCCCTCGACGAGGTCCGTGAGCTTCGCCTCGAGGTTGCGCAGGACGCTCATGCCAGGAAGTCATGCTACGGGGCAGGGACCTACCCGTTCGAGCTATGCCCGACCCCGCGCGGCGCGCGCAGCGACCGCGGTTGCCGCGCCGGCGAGCGCGCCGGCTACGAGCCCGCGGGGCGGGTCGAGGACGAGCGCATCCGCCAGGGCCTGCGTCGCGGCGGCGAGCGCTGCGGCCCACGCCGAGACGCCCACGAGGTCGAGCGCCGGCGAGCGCCCGCGGACGAGCAGCGGCAGCACGATCGCGGCGAGCGCCCACAGCAGCGCGAGCGCGAGCGCGCCGCCGGCGGTCAGCGGCCACAGCGCGTGCTGCGCGGCCTCCACGGCCGAGCCCTCCCAGACCGCGCGCGGCGCCACGTCGCGCGGCGGGCCGCACAGCAGCCGGTCGGACGTCAGCGCCTCGGCGAGCGCAAGCCACCAGCCGCCGAGTGCGCCGAGCGCCGCCCGCGCCCGTGCCGGTACTGCTCGCGCGCCGCGGCAGCCTGTGGTCGCTGCCGGCGCTCGCGCCGCTGCTCGGCGCCGCGGCGCTCGCCGGCGC
>DASZOA010000441.1:0-2029 GCA_035551055.1 Solirubrobacteraceae bacterium | reverse complement strand
CGGCCTCGGCCGACACCTCCTCGTACGGCAGCTCGGCGCGCTCGATCGCCTCGCGGATGCGCTTCTCGATCTTGCGCGCCGCCAGCAGGTGCTCGCGGATCGGGGGCGCGAGCGTGTGCAGCTCGAGGCGCTTCGTGCCCTCGCCGAGCTGCCGGCGACGCTCCTCGCGCGCGCGCGCCAGCACGGCCTGGGCCTCCTCCTCGTCGAAGAACGTCCACGCCGCGGCAATCGCGTAGACCGCGAGCGCCGCGAGCAGCGCCAGGCCCACCTGAGCGCCGACGGCGACGCCCGCCGCCATCGTGCCGACGAGCAGCGCGATGTTGAACGGCTTGGCCGCTGCGTTGGCGACGAGCGCCCCCGCGAACTCGCCGCGGCTGTAGGGCTGTTTCGCCGGCAGGTTCACGCGATCGTGTCCGCCCTAGAAGAACGAGCTGATGCTGCGGTAGACCGTCTCGATGTCGTCCGTGTCGCCGGTGTAGGACTTGCCGCCTGACGCCTCGGCGATGCGCGCGAGGTTCGCGGCGGCGCCCTGCGCGCCGGCGGAGTAGGCGATCGTGAACACGCGCACGCGGCGCGGTGAGTCGCCCTGCGCCTCGAGCTCGCGCACGAGGGCGTCGATGGACTTCGTCGAGTCGGTGTCCTCGCCGTCGGTCAGCAGCACGACGGCGTTGATCCGGCTCGTGTCGGCGAGCTTCGAGACCTGCTCGAGCGCCGCCGCGGTCGCGTCGTAGGCGGCTGTCCCGCCCTCGGCGATGAGCCCCGCGACGCGACCGGTGAGCTCGGCGCGGTTGCCGCCCACGCGCTCGATCGGCACGAGCGGCGTCACGCGGTCGTTGAAGATCGTCAGGCCGACGCGGTCCTGCGGCGCGACCTCGCGCAGGAACGTGCGCAGGCCGTCCTTGGCGCTCGCCAGGCGGTCGGCCTCGACCATCGAGCCCGACGTGTCGAGCACGAGCAGGACGTTGGCGGGCTTGCGGTCCTCCCGCCACGCCTTCCTGATCGCGTCGAGCACGCGCGGCTCGGGCAGGCCGAGCACGCGCTTCGGCTGCGCCGGATCGACGCCGTTGTCGGCCGTCAGCGGCGCCGAGGGCTTCTCCTGGAGATCGGCGGGACGGAAGCCGTAGCGGGCGGCGGTCTCGGCGTCGATGGTCTCCTCGAGGTACTTGCCGAAGGCCGCCGCGCCCTTGCGCTGCTGCTCGGTCACCCACGGCGCGTCGAGCGCGATGTACGGGTTGTCGGAGTAGAACGTGCCCTCGGCCGGATAGAGCGCAACGAGCTTCTCGCGGCTGCCGCGGCGCTGGTTGAAGTCGACGAGCGTCGCCTCCTCCATCGCCACCGCCGAGGCATAGCCGAGGCCGTTCTTGCGCAGCTGATCGGAGATGAACAGCGTCGTGTCGCCGTAGTGCACGATCGAGCGCTCGATGTCCTTGACCTGCGCGCGGCCGCGCGCGATGTCGGACGTGCGCAGCCCCTCCTGCTTGCCGGTCGCGGCGTAGTACTCGGCGACGACCGCCGACAGGCCCGAGGTCGAGAAGTCCGGGTTGGTGTGGACGAGCTTGAACTGGCCGAACTCCGGCTTGCCGTAGGCGGCCCACCCCTGGTTGGAGCGCGCGAGCTTGAGGATGTCGGCGAAGCCGAGCTTCTTGCGGGGATAGCCGAGCGCGCGCGCCATCGGCTCCCACATCGCGATGACGAGCGGCGTGCGCACGATCGACGGGTTCTCGTCGGGCGCGTAGGGCTGGTCGGCCTCGAAGTTCAGCAGCCGCCCCCACAGCGAGCTCGCCGGCGACCAGGCGGTGGGCTTCAGGCGGCCCTCGGCGATCTTCGCCTGCGCGTCGCCGGAGGAGACGTTCTGTGCCTTGACGAAGACCCGCTTGCCGTCGACCTCGGTGTTGGAGTCGTTGAACTTCGCCACGAGCGGGACGAGCAGCTTCTCCTTCTCGGGGGAGTAGGCGAAGCTGACCGTGACGGCGCCGGCGGGGGCGGTCGTATTGCCCTTTGAGCCGGTGTCGTCGCCGTTGTCGCCTCC
>DASZOA010000440.1:0-2172 GCA_035551055.1 Solirubrobacteraceae bacterium | reverse complement strand
GCTTGCGGCCTGGCCGGCCGAACCACGCCTCCTCGCCCGGCTGCTCCCGGCGTGACGCGTGCGACCGTCCCGCTTGCCGTTCGCTGCGGGCCCTGTGCGGGCCGTTCGGCGACCCCGTCGAGTCAAACAGGTGGCGGGGCGTTAGCTGGCGCAATCAGCCGGAAGCAGGCTCGCCCGGTACGGCGGGCGCCTAGCGACCTCGCTCACCGGCGCGCCGCGCAATGAGCCATCCGAGCGCAGCCACGACGACGACGGGAACGACGGCGAGGATGGCGATGCCGAGGACGTCCGAGCCCCTCGTTAGTGCTGAGACCCCCACCAGCACCACGATGACGATCAACAGGGGGATGAATCCCAGCAGCCTCAGCGTGAGGAACCCCTTGAAGATCTCTCGCATGCCCTCGAGCGTAGCCCGGCGCGGTCGCGCGCCACCGCCCCGTCGCGCGTTTGGATCCAGCCCTCGAGCTTGGCTAGTCCCAGGAGCCGTTCGTCCGCGAGACGGCCGACGTACCGCCGTCGACCTCGACCTCGACCTCGTGCGCGTTTGCGGCGCGATCAGCAGCCGGGAGGTTGTCCCGGCGCTTGTAGAAGTTGAGGTGGCGGTTCTCCCGCCTCGTCCGGTCCCGTTGGGACCTTGCGGGGTGTCTGAAGTCCATCGCGACGAAGGAGAGAACCGCCGTGAAGAAGGTACATCTCGTTGAGGCCGGATCGGCCGAGGACGCTGGGGAGCGCGTGGCGCTGCCGGAGCATGTGCAGCTGTCGCTGCTTGAGATCGCAGGGGCGGCGAGGGAAGGGCTGATGGCGTTCGCCGTCGGCGCCGGTCTCGCGGTGCTGCACGAATGCATGGAGCACGAGGTCGACCAGGTCGTCGGCCCCAAGGGCCGCCACGACGCTGATCGGACGGCGAAGCGTCACGGACACGTCGGCGGCGAAGTGACGCTCGGCGGCCGGCGGGTGCCGCTCAGCCGGCCGCGCGTCAGGACCGCGGACGACAGCGCGGAGGTCGCGCTTGAGACCTACGCGCAGTTCAGCTCGCGCGATCCGCTTGAGGCCGTGGTGCTGGAGCGGATGCTCGCCGGCGTCAGCGCCCGAAAGGGCCAGCGGGTCGCTGAGCCCGTCGGTGAGGAGATCGACGCGGTCGCCCGCTCGACGAGCAAGTCCGCGACATCGCGCACGTTCGTGTCCGGGACGCGCGCCGCGCTCGAGGAGCTGCTCTCGCGCGACCTGGGCGACCTGGAGCTCGCCGTCGTGATGATCGACGCGATCGAGCTCGCCGGCATGACCCATGTGGTCGCGCTCGGGATCACCCTCGACGGCACGAAGATCCCGCTCTCGCTCAGAGAGGGGTCGACCGAGAACGCGACCGTCGCGACCGCGCTGCTCGCCGATCTCGTCGATCGCGGCCTGGTGCTCGGCGAGCAGCAGCTGTACGTGCTCGACGGCGCCAAGGCACTGCGCAAGGCCGTCAAGGATGTCGCCGGGCCGCGCGCGCTGGTGCAGCGCTGTCGGATCCACAAGCAGCGCAACGTCCTCGGACACCTGCCCGAACGCGAGCGCCCATGGGTGCAGATGAAGCTGCGCCGCGCTTGGAACGACCCCAGCCACGCCGCCGCGCTGGCAGCACTCAAGGCGCTCGCCGCGCAGCTCGATCGCGTCTACCCCGACGCCGCCGGCTCGCTCAGGGAAGGCCTCGAGGAGACGCTCACCGTCACGCGCCTCGGCGTCAGCGGCGCGCTGCTGCGCACGCTGTCGTGCACGAACACGATCGAGTCGATGCTCTCGACCGTGCGCGCGACGCAGCACAACGTCAAGCGCTGGCGCGACGGCGACATGCGCCGCCGCTGGACGGCCGCCGGCATGGCCGAGGCACAACGCAGCTTCCGCCGCGTCAAGGGCTACCGCGACCTGCCCAAGCTCCTGGCCGCGATCCGCCGCGAACTCGACCCCACCCCCACCACCGAAGAGGCCACCGCCCTCATCGCCGCCTGAGAAGATCACACACCCAGAACCGCCACCCGAAGATCTACAGCGGCCGGGACAACCTCTGCGGTTGTGCCGGTAGCGGCCCGTTCAGCGGGACTCGCGCATAGGGATCCCGTAGCCGCGCACCACGCGCGGGGCCGGTTACGCTGGCCGCGGGGATGGCCGCTACCTGCTCGTGCACACAGGGCG
>DASZOA010000439.1:0-1902 GCA_035551055.1 Solirubrobacteraceae bacterium | reverse complement strand
GGCTTCCCCCGGCGGCGCTCGCGTAAGCGGCGGCGCTCGATCCCGACCTACGCCGCCGGCTGCTCCGCGAGCGATCGCCGCAGGCGCCGGACGTACGCCGCGCCCGCCGCGACGATCGCGAGCAGGACGCCGGCGAAGCCGGCGATCAGCAGTCCGACGTGAGCGGCGCCCCAGTCCCGCAGGCGCTCCCACAGCGAGGCCTTCGCACCCGGCGAGAACACCACGGTGCGCTCGTCGGCGACGCCGCCGGGCCCGGCGATGCGTACCGCGAGGCGGTACTGACCCTCGGCCAGGCCGTCGAACGTCACCGAGACGCTCGCGCGCCCGCCCGGGGCGAGGGCGGCGAGCCGCAGGCTGCGCCGGGCCAGCGGAGCACCGCTCATGCGGCTGACGGTCATGACGCCGCGCGGTCGCGCGGGCGCCGTTCCACGGTTGATCAGGCCGACCGACGCCTCGAAGTCGTCGCCGACGCCGGGCCGCGGCGCGGCCAGCTCGTCGACCTGCAGCTTCGGGGTCGGCAGCTCGTTGGGGCCGACGAGCCGGAACGCCAGGCGCCTGCGCATCGTCTGGCCCGGCGACCGCGCGGTGGCCAGCGCGGTGTAGCGCCCGGCGGGCAGGACCTTGGACAGCTCGGCCGGCAGGTCGCGCCGCGCCCGCGGCAGGACGTTGCCGCTGACGAAGCCCAGCCGCGCGACGACGCGGCCGCGCGCGTTGCGGATCACCATCCGCGCGCTCGGCTGAACGTGGAGGTTGCCGCGGTTGTGCACGCGTGCGAAGAAGCGCAGCACGCGCGGGCCCGCCTGCTCGGCGCGGAGCTGCTCGAGCTGCGAGCGGTGGCGGACACGGCCCGGGTAGCGCAGCAGGAGGTTCGCGGTCAGACGCACGCTCGTGGAGAGCACGGCGTCGCCGCGGGCCTCCCGGCCGGGCTGGCGGGCGGCGAAGACCAGCACGCCGTAGCTGCCGCGCCCGCGCGCCGGGCGGGGCGCGAGGACGCGCGCGCGCACGGCGCGCGCCTCGCCCGGCTGCAGCCGCAGGCGCGTCGGCGAGACGCGCAGGAAGCCGCGTCCGATGCGCCGCGCGCGGCGATCGTCGGTCCAGCGAGGCAGCCCGTTGAGCTCCTGGCCGGCGCGCAGCGCGAAGACCGTCAGCACGACCGCGCGGTCGGACTCGTTGCGCAGCGTGACCGGTCGCAGCAGCGTGTTCGCGCGGACGCGCTGCTCGACGCTGGAGGGGGCCAGCAGCAGGCCGCCCGCGGCGGCGGCGGGCGGGGCGAGCGCGGCGAGCGCGGCGACGAGCGCCAGGATGAGCAGTGACCTAGAAACCGTGCTGGGCGAGGTAGGTGACGTTCACTCGGTACGTATTCGGCGCGGCGCGGCGATCACTGAAGCGCAGCGTCTGCGCGAAGCGGATCCGCACGGTCTCGCTGCCGCAGCCGAGCAGGATCACGCAGCTCGTCGCCGCGCGCCCGGAGACGACCGTGGCCGCCGTGCCCGAGAGGGCCTTGAAGTCGGGCGCGTAGCTCGTCGTGCCGATCGAGGACAGGCTCCAGCGCAGCGGCTCGCTCAGCGCCCGCGTCGGCGCGACGTACGCCGATCCGTTGAACTCGGCCGGACGTCCGTCGGCGCGGTCGCTGGAGATCCGCACGCCCCAGCTCGCATTGGAGGAGACGGTGATCGCCTGCTCGCCGGACGTGGCGGTCGAGCCGGCCAGCGGGCTGCCCATGCTGAGCGCCGACGGGAAGCTCGCCTGCAGGCAGGCGCCGATGCTGAGCAGCGGGCAGTCGGCGCGGGCGGGCGACGGGGCGACGGCGGCCGCGCCCAGCAGCACGGCCGCCGTCGCGATCAGGCGCAGGAGGAGGTCAGTAGCCCTGCGCGACGTCGTACTGGGCGAGGATGCGGTAGT
>DASZOA010000438.1:0-16423 GCA_035551055.1 Solirubrobacteraceae bacterium | reverse complement strand
CGTCAGTAGAGCGCGGCGGCGAGCCGGCGGCGCGACTCGCGCGCGAGCGGGTGCTCGACGCCGAGCTCGTCGAGCACCGCGACGATCACCCTGCGCACGCGCTCCCGGTCGTCGCCGGTCGCCTGCGCGAGCTCGTCGAAGAGGATGTCGAGCGCGTCGTCGCGATCGCCCGCGTCGAGCTTCGAGAACGCCTCGAGCGTGCGCGCCCGGTCGCCGTTGGACCGCTCGAGCTCGATCCGGGCCGCCAGGCCGTCCGCACGGAAGCTGCCACTCACGTTGCGCAGCCGCTCGAGCGCGGCGTCGGCGTCGCCGCGCTCGTGGAGCAGCCGGGCGAGGCGGAGGTTGGCGTCGGGGTGGGCGGGCTCCCGCTCGACGACCTTGCGCAGCGACGCCTCGTCGCCGGCGTCGAGCAGCTGCTGGGTCTCGGAGGGCACGAGCCCGTCGAAGAAGGCCTCGACCTGGCTCGGCGGCTGCGCGCCGACGAACTCCGCGACGACCCGGCCGTCGCGAAACGCCTTGACCGCGGGGATCCCCTGGATCCCGAAGCTGGCGGCGACCCGCGGGTTCTCGTCGGTGTCGAGCTTCGCGAGCACGACCGCGCCCTCGCGCGCCTTGGCCGCCCTCTCGAGCACGGGACCGAGCTTTCGGCAGGGTCCGCACCACGGCGCCCAGAAGTCCACGACGACCGGCAGCTCGGCCGAGCGCTGCAGGACCTCGGCCTCGAAGTCGGCTTCGCTGATGTCGATCACGGTCATGCTCGACAGGGTAGAGGAGCGCCCGCGGTCGCCCGCTCGCAGCCCGGCCCGCGCGCGCCGGCTGCAAGGCTTCGCGGCATGGGCGAGCGCTTGATCGACGCCGGCGCCGGGCTGCTGCTCGCCGCAAGCGACGAGGGGAAGGGGATCCCGGTCGTGCTGCTGCACGGCCTGACCGCGACGCGGCGCTACGTCGTCATGGGCTCGAGCGCGCTGCAGCGCGGCGGCCACCGCGTCGTCGCCTACGACGCGCGCGCGCACGGCGCCTCGTCGCCCGCGCCCGCCCCGGACGCGTACGGCTATCCGCAGCTCTGCACCGACCTGCGAGCGGTCCTCGACACGCTCGGGATCGAACGGGCCGTGCTCGCCGGCGTCTCGATGGGCGCGCACAGCTGCCTGCGCCTCGCGCTCGAGCTGCCCGAGCGGGTCGCGGCGCTCGTCGCGATCACGCCGGGCTTCGACCCGGCCGAGTTCGACGACCCGCAGCGGCTGGCGCGCTGGGATGCGCTGAGCGACGCGCTGCGCCGCGGCGGGATCGACGGCTTCGTCGAGGAGTACGGCCTGCAGCGGATCCCGGCGCGGTGGCGCGACAGCGTCGCCCGCGCGCTGCGCCAGCGGATGGCGGCGCACGAGCATCCCGCCGCGCTGGCCGACGCCATCCGCGCCGTGCCGCGCTCGGCGCCATTCTCGGACCTGCACGCGCTCGAGCGCATCGAGTGCCCCGCGGTCGTGGTCGGCAGCCGCGACGAGGCCGACCCGGGCCACCGGCTGGAGGTCGCCGAGCGCTACGCGCAGCTGCTGCCGCGCGGGCGCCTCGTCGTCGAGGACGAGGGCCGGTCGCCGCTGGCGTGGCAGGGCGGCCGCGTGTCGCGGCTGATCGCCGACGTGGCGGCGCAGGCGGGGTGAGCCTCCCGCGCCGTAGGCTCCAAGCGTGACCGTCGGCTACTCGGGGACCCCGCTCGCGCGCAAGCTCGGCCTGAAGGCGGGCATGCGCGTGCGCTACGTTGCGGCGCCCGCGGGCTTCGAGGCGCTGCTCGGCGAGCTGCCCGAGGGCGCGCGGGTCCTTGCGCGCGCCGCCGCCGATCTCGACCTCGCCGTCCTGTTCGTCACGCGCCGGCGCGCGCTCGAGCGTGGGCTGGCCTCGCTTCAGCCGAAGCTGCGCCCGGACGGCATGATCTGGGTCGCCTGGCCCAAGCGCGCCTCGAAGCTGGCCACCGACGTCACCGAGGACGTCGTGCGCGAGGTCGCGCTCCCGCGCGGGCTCGTCGACGTCAAGGTCTGCGCGATCGACGAGGTGTGGTCGGGGCTGAAGCTCGTGTTCCGCCGGGAGCTGCGCGAGCGCGCGAGCACGCGCGGCCAGGCGACGACGGACTCCCCGGCCGCTCGGCGGCGCGCCGGGGTGTAGCGTCGATGCCGTCGACGGGCGCGCACCAGCCGGAGCCGCACCGCCGCGAATCGGGCTAGCCGTTCAGCGCCTTCTTCAGCGCGGCGGCGGCCGAGAACTTCGGCGCCTTGCTGGCGGCGATCTGGATCGTCTCGCCGGTGGCCGGGTTGCGGCCCTCGCGGGCGGAGCGCTCACTCACGCTGAACTTGCCGAAGCCCGCGACCGCCACCTCGCCGCCGCCGGCGAGCTCGCTGGTGATCGCATCGAAGGTGGCGTCGACGGCGCCCTTCGCATCGGCGCCGCTGAGCCCGGTGTCCGAAGCCACCTTCTGCACAAGCTCCTGCTTGGTCATTGAGTCCTCCCGTATCGAGTACAGATGGCGCCTACGCTAGCGGTTGCCCCGGCGGCTGGGGCCTCTTCGGCTCCTGCGAGCGCTCGCCGACCGGATCAGCTTCCGCCGCGCGCTGCCATGACGACGGTACCCCTGGTCGCGCCGGGCGCAACCGCCGACCTTCGGCTGTGGACCGCGCGGGCCGCAGGTTCGGCACAACAGAATGTTAGACATGGCTAAACTTGCGATGTGGCACGTGTGGCTCGCCTGCTCGTCATCGCCGCGGTGGTCGCCGGGCTGGCCGGCTGCTCTGCGCGCGAGCAGAACGCGAGCGGCTCGGATCTCGCCGATCGCAAGGTCCGCGTCACGACGACGACGAACTTCATCACCGACACGGTGCGCCAGATCGGCGGCGATCGCGTCGACGTTACCGGGCTCATGGGCGCGGGCATCGACCCGCATCTCTACAAGGCCAGCGCCGGCGACGTCGCCAAGCTGCGCGACGCCGACCTCATCGTCTACGGCGGGCTGAACCTCGAGGGCAAGATGGCCGACCTGCTCGAAGAGCTCGGCGAGCGCCAGACCACCGTCGCGCTGACCAAGGACATCCCGCGCGACCGCCTGCTCGCCCCGCCGCAGGGCACCGCGTTCGAGTTCGATCCCCACGTCTGGTTCGACGTCACGCTCTGGCAGATCGCCGCCCGCACCGTCGCGGCGGCGCTGAAGGACGCAGACCCGCAGCACGCCGAGGTCTACGACCGCAACCTCGCCCGCTACCTCGCGCTGCTCGACGAGACCGACGCGTATGTCCGCGAGCGGATCGAGACGATCCCCCGCGCGCGCCGCGTGCTCGTGACGTCACACGACGCCTTCGGCTACTTCGGCCGGCGCTACGACATCGACGTCGTCGCCATCCAGGGCATCTCGACGGCGACGGAGGCGACGACCGCGTCCGTCCAGCGCGTCGCGAAGATCATCGCCGAGCGCGAGGTCAAGGCCGCATTCGTGGAGTCCAGCGTGCCGCGCCAGACGATCGAGGCGGTGCTCGCCGCCGCGCGCGAGCGCGGCGCGGACGTCCGCATCGGCGGTGAGCTCTACAGCGACGCCGCCGGCGATCCCGGCACGCCGGAGGGCACGTACGTCGGCATGATCCGCGCCAACGCGGACCGGATCGCGGCGGGGCTGCGATGACCGACACGCCGACAGCCGCCCTCGAGGTCCGCCGCCTGACGGTCTCCTACGGCGCGCGGCCGGTGCTGTGGGACGTCGACGCGAGCTTCCCGGCCGGCGCGCTGTCGGCGATCGTGGGCCCCAACGGCGCGGGCAAGTCGACGCTGCTGAAGGCGGCCCTCGGCCTGATCGCGTCCGACGGCGGCCAGACGCTGATCGAGGGACGCCCGGTGCGCGCCGCGCGCCACCGGGTCGCCTACGTGCCCCAGCGCGACGCGATCGACTGGGACTTCCCGATCACCGTGCGCGAGGTCGTCGAGATGGGCCGCTACGCGCAGACGGGCTGGCTGCGGCGCGTCGGGCGCTCGCAGGCGCCGATCGTCGACGGCTGCCTGGAGCGCGTCGGCATGAGCGGCTACGCGGGGCGCCAGATCGGCGAGCTGTCGGGCGGTCAGCGCCAGCGCGTGTTCATCGCCCGCGCCCTCGCGCAGCAGGCGCCGGTGATGCTGCTCGACGAGCCGTTCGCCGGCGTCGACGCGCGCACGGAGGCGAGCATCCTCGAGCTCCTGCGCGAGCTGCGCGGCGAAGGCGGCTCGATCGTCGTCGTCCACCACGACCTGACGACGGTGCGTGCAGCGTTCGACTGGGCGCTGCTGCTCAACGTGCGCGTCGTGGCCGCCGGGCCGCCGCGCCTGAGCCTCGCGCCCGACAACGTGCGCCGCGCCTACGGCGCGAGCGTCGCATCCGAGGACGAGCCGCAGGCGTCGTGGGCTGGCTGATCGACCTCATCCCGCTGAACTACAGCGACGCCGTCGTGGTGGTCGGCGCGACGCTGCTCGGGATCACCGCCGGCGCGCTCGGCGTCTTCGCCGTGCTGCGCCAGCGCAGCCTCGTCGGCGACGCGCTGTCGCACGCCGCGCTGCCCGGCGTCAGCGTCGCGTTCATCGCCACCGGCGCCAAGGACGCCACGACGCTGCTCGCCGGGGCCGCGATCGCCGGGCTCGTCGGCGCGCTGCTGATGGTCGGCATCGAGCGCACGAGCCGGATCCGCCCGGATGCCGCGATCGGCGTCGTGCTGTCGAGCTTCTTCTCGCTCGGGATCGTCCTGCTGACGTACATCGCGAGCACCGACAACGCCAACCAGGCGGGCCTGGAGCGCTACCTGTTCGGGCAGGCCGCCGGCCTGCTCGAGCGCGATCTCGTCGTCATGGGCGCGCTCGCCGCCGTCGCGCTGGCGCTCGTCGCGATCGGCTTCCGCGCGCTCAAGACGACGCTGTTCGACCCGGCGTTCGCCGGCGCCCTCGGGCTGCCCGTGCGGGCGCTCGAGGTGGCGATGACCGCGCTGCTCGTCGTCGCGGTGATCGTCGGCCTGCGGACCGTCGGGGCGATCCTCATGGTCGCGATGCTCGTCGCGCCCGCCGTCGCGGCGCGCCAGCTCGCGGGCCGCCTCGCGCTCGTGATCCCGCTGGCGGCGGCGATCGGCGCCGCCGTCGGCGTGACCGGCGCGCTCGTCGCCGCCCGCGCGCAGGTGCCGACCGGCCCGGTGATCGTGCTCGTCGCCGTCGCGTTCGTCGTCGCCTGCGTGCTGTTCGCGCCGCGCCGCGGCGTGCTGTGGCGCGCGCGGCGGCTGGCGCGCGACCGGCGCCGGATCCTCGTCGAGGGCGTGCTCGTCGACCTCGAGACCGCGATCCACGCCGGGCCGCCGCCGACCGCCCGCGAGCTCGCGCTGGCCAGCGGCCGCCGGCGGCGAGACCTGCGCCGCGCGCTGCGCGACCTCGACCGCACCGGGATGCTCGAGCGCGACGGCGAGCGGCTGTACCTGTCCGAGTCGGGCGCGGCGGCGGCGCACGCGGTGCTCGAGCGCCGCGAGCTGTGGGCGGCGTGGCTCGAGCACGGGCAGCGGCTCGCGCTGCCCGACGCGCGCGAGCCCGACCCCACGGACCTGCGCGCGAGCCTCGGCGACGAGTACGCCGAGCGGCTGCGCGCGCTCGCGCAGGCGGGGAGGGGATGAGCGCATGCTGAGCGACGACCTGACGATCGTCCTCACCGCCGGACTCGTGGCGACGGCCGCCGGGCTGCTCGGGCCGTTTCTCGTGTTGCGCCGCGTCGCGCTCATGAGCGACGCCGTCTCGCACGCCGTGCTGCCCGGGATCGTGCTCGTCTACCTGCTCTTCGGCACCCGGGCGCCGCTGCCGGTCATCGCGGGCGCGGCGCTGTTCGCGATCGTCTGCGTGCTGGCGATCGAGGCGCTGCGCTCGACCGGGCTGGTCAAGAGCGACGCCGCGATCGCGCTCGTCTTCCCGGCGCTGTTCTCGCTCGGCGTGATCGGCGTGACGCGCTACGCCAGCGGCGTGCACCTCGACCTGGACTCGACGATCTACGGCGAGATCGCGTTCGCGCCGTTTCAGACCGTCGCGATCGGCGGCTTCGAGCTCGCCCGGTCGATCGTGCTGCTCGGCGCGGTCGCGCTGGGCAACCTCGCGCTCGTGACGCTGCTGTGGAAGGAGTACAAGGCGACGACCTTCGATCCGGAGTTCTCGCGTACGATCGGGATCTCGCCCACGTTGCTGTCGCGCCTGCTGCTCGTCGCGGTCGCGGTCACCGCGGTCACGGCCTTCGAGTCGGTCGGCGCGATCCTCGTCGTCACGATGCTGATCGTCCCCGCCGCCGCCGCCTACCTGCTAACGAACCGCCTCTGGGCGATGGTCGCGGGCGCCGTCGCGATCGGCTGGCTCGGCGCGATCGGCGGCCACGCGGGGGCGACCGCGGTCGACGCGTCGATCGCGGGAGCGATGGGACTCGTCGCCGCGATCTGCTTCGCGCTGGCGCTCGTCGCCTCGCCGCGCTACGGGCTGCTGGCGCGCTCGCTGCAGCGTCGCCGGCGCCGGCGCGAGCTGCGGGCGGCGCTCGGCGGGGGGGTGGCGCGCTGATGGTCGCCGATCCGCCGCCCGCGCGCAGCAGCGCGATCGAGGACTACGCGAAGTCGATCTACTCGCTGCAGCAGCGCGCCGGCGACGCCCCGGTCAGCACCGCGGCGCTGGCCGAGCGCTGCGGCGTCACCGCGGCGTCGGCGTCGGCGATGGTCAAGCGGCTCGCCGAGCTCGGGCTGGCGGTGCACGAGCCCTACCACGGCGTGCGCCTGACCACGGCGGGCGAGCGGCTGGCGCTCGAGATGCTGCGCCACCACCGCCTGCTCGAGCTGTATCTCTCCGAGCACCTCGGCGTCCCCTGGGACCGCGTGCACGAGGAGGCCGAGGCGCTCGAGCACGTGCTCTCGGAGGACCTCGAGGCGCGCATCGCCGCCAAGCTCGGCAACCCGACGCACGATCCGCACGGCGATCCGATCCCCGATCGCGACCTCGTCATCGACGAGGGGCAGACCGAGCCGCTCGACAAGCTGCCGGTCGGCGCCGGCGGGCGCTTCGTGCGCGTCTCGGACTCCGACCCGGAGATGCTGCGCTACCTTGCCGAGCGGGGCATCGCGATCGGCGAGCGCTGCACCGTCCGCGATCGCCAGCCGTTCGGCGGTCCGATCACCGTGTGCTTCGGCGGCGTCGAGCACGTGCTGGGCGGAACGCTTGCCGGCGCCATGCGCATCGACCTGGACTGAGGAGCACCGAGACGATCCCTGGACGGTGCCCGTTCGTCCCTTGACGGGCTGCGAAGACGTCGCATACGTTGCCCAGCCGTGAGCGCTCAAGCGTCCCCGGCCGGTCCGATCACCGCCACCGGAACCCACCCGCGCAACTACGACGGCCAGGTCATCGCCATCACCGTCTTCAGCACGATCAAGTGGTGGGGACGCGCGTTCCTGCCGGCGCTCTTTCAGATCACCCGGCGGGTTCCGCGGCTCACCGCGACGCTGCGGCAGCTGTCGTTCATCCACTTCGCTCGCTGGTCGGTCATCGGCCGGCTGCCCTACAACGGCCCGCCCCAGCGCGAGGGCCGCTTCCGCTACCCGCACATGTACTTCGAGAGCAACTTCAACGGCGGCTGGGAGGAGTACATCGACGCCTTCTCGCACATCCTCACGAGCGGGATGACGGCCTTCTGGGGCAGCTCGTACGGCTTTCCCAAGCCGCTGCCGACGGCGCCGTTCAAGGCCTACATCCAGGCCAACGAGACCGAGGCCGACCACTACTACTGCGCCTATCCGGACGCCACGAGCACGATGATCCAGCGCGCGCTGGAGCTCGAGACGAAGCTCGCCCCACTGCGGCGAAACGGCGAGCGGATGGCTCCCGACGAGTTCGCCGCCGCCTACCGCTCCTTTCTCACCGACGTGCAGCACTGCCTGTAGCGATGCCGTCTCCCAACGTCTCCGGGCAGGCCTACGCGTTCATGGCGATGACGCCGATCACGCCCGGTGAGGAGCAGCCGCTGGCGACCTACCTCCGCGGCCTGCGCGAGCGCGGGGCGCGCCCGCTGGCCAAGCTTCCGCGCACGCACATCGGGCGCTTCGTGATCGTGCCCGACTTCCACAACGACCCGGCGTGGAAGCAGCCTCGCGAGGAGCACCTCGACCTGCACTACCTCATCTTCACCAGCAACTTCGACGGCGACCTCGACAGCTATCTGGACGAGCTGTGCGAGAAGCTCGCGCCCGAGGCCAAGGAGATCTGGGGACGCTGCGTCGGCTGCCCGGCGAGCGCGGAGGGCGCCGACCTGAAGCGCTACCTCAAGCACAACCAGATCGACACCGGCCTGTTCTTCGCGGCCTACGGCGACGCGACGGTCGGCCAGGTCGAGCGCGCGCTGCGCCAGCGCGAGCGGATGATCGACTTCGCGATCTCAGCGCAGGGCCTCGAGCCCGAGGCGCTGCAGCAGGCGTTCCTGGCGCAGTTCGGGGGCGGCGACTGATGGCGCCGCCGCGGATGGACGTCGGCGACATCCAGGGCGACATCCTGCGCGCCTACGGCAACGACTACGACGCCACGACGTACGCCTTCGTGAAGATCGAGTGCCCGCCCGAGCAGGCGCGCGCCTGGTTCGCCGACGTCGTCGACCACGTCACGACGGCCGCGCCCTGGCCGGCCGGTGAGAAGCCCCTGACGACGCTCAACGTCGCGGTGACGGCACCCGGGCTGCGCGCGCTCGGCGTCTCCGAGCAGGTCGTGGAGTCGTTCTCGCGCGAGTTCCGCGACGGGATGGCGCGCCGCTCGGCGCTGCTCGGCGACGTCGGCCCCAGCGATCCGGGCAGCTGGGAGCGCGGCCTCGGCACCGGCGACGCGCACCTGCTGCTGACCATCAACGCGATGCAGCCCGCCGACCACCGGCGGGCGCTGGGCAAGATGGAGGCGGCGATGGACGCGGCCGGCGGGGTGCGGGTCGTCTACCAGGAGGACACCGAGCTGCTGCCGGGCTCGCGCGAGCACTTCGGCTATGCCGACGGCTTCGCGCAGCCCGCGGTCGAGGGCTCGAGCGACGACAAGGCGCGCGGCGGCGGCGTGCCGCTGAAGGACGGCGAGTGGCGCGCCCTCGCGCCCGGCGAGTTCATCCTCGGCTATCCCGACGAGGACACGCGCGTCGATCCCAAGGGGCGGCTGCCCACCGCCCCCGCCGCGCCGCTCGGCCGCAGCGGCACGTACATGGTCTGGCGCAAGCTCTACCAGGACGTCGCGCTCTGGCGGCGGGTGCTGCGCGACGCCGCCGAGCTCTATCACGACGGCGACGAGCACAAGCTGTCGGCCAAGGTCGTCGGCCGCTGGACCAACGGCGCGCCGCTGGTGAAGTACCCCGACCGGCCGCCCGAGCACTTCGATCCCAAGACCGCCGGGAGCAACGACTTTCGCTACGAGGGCGACAAGGACGGGATGCGCTGCCCGCTCGGCGCGCACATCCGGCGCACGAACCCGCGCGACGCGCTGGGCTTCCTCGGGCACCTGAGCTTCCGCCATCGGATGATCCGCCGGGGGATGCCGTACGGCAGGCCGCTGCCCGAGGGCACCTTCGACGACGACGGCGAGGACCGCGGGCTCGTCTTCGTGAGCTTCCAGGCCAGCATCTCGCGCCAGTTCGAGGGCGTGCAGGTGCAGTGGTGCAACGCCGGCAACATCTTCGGGCTCGGCCACGACAAGGACTTCCTGCTCGGCGATCCCGACGGGAAGGGCAAGATGACGATCCAGGGCTCGCCGCCGTTCTTCCTCTCGCCGCAGGAGGCGTTCGTGCGCACGCGCGGCGGCGAGTACCTCTTCGTCCCCGGGATGACCGCGCTGGCGGCGCTCGCCGACGGCACGGCCGGCTGATCGGATGGGGATCGTCGACGAGATCAAGGAGGCGGGCGAGCGGCTGCGCGACCAGCGCGACCGGCTGACCGAGACCGTGTCCGACCTCGCCGGCCGGCTCGCCGACCGCGGCGCCGACGAGACGTTCGCGGCGATGCGCCGCTGGGACCCGATCGTCAGCCTCCCCGGCGGCGTCACGATCGTCGCGCTCAACGAGGACGTCAAGGAGGTGCTCGGCGATCCCGCGCGCTTCACCGTCCATCTGTACGGGCCGAAGATGGAGGCGATCACCGGACCGTTCATGCTCGGCGTCGACGACGTGCCGCTGTATCACCACGACCACGCCGCGATGGACCGCGCGATCGTGCGCGAGGACCTGCCGCGGCTGGCGAGCCGGATGTACGACACCGCGCGCGAGCTCGTCGCCGCGCGGCGCGCGGAGGGCGAGATCGACGTCGTCTCGCAGCTCGCCGATCCGGCGATCGACCGCGGCATCGACGAGTACTTCGGCACGCCGGGGCCGGACAGCGCCACGCAGCTGCGCTGGGCGCGCAACGTCTTCCAGGAGCTGTTCATCAACGTCGGCAACCTGCCGACGGTGCGCGAGCGCGCGCTCGCCGACGCCGCAGAGTGGCGCGTCCACCTCGACGGGCTGATCGACGCGCGCAAGCGGCGTCTCGAGGCGGGCGGCGACGTCCCCGACGACGTGCTCACGCGGCTGCTGCGCCACCAGCGCGAGGGCGAGCCGAACCTCCACGACGTCGCGATCCGCCACAACCTGCTCGGGATGATCACGGGCTGGATCCCGACGATCTCCAACGCCTTCGCACGCATCGTCGAGGAGCTGCTCGAGCGCGAGGACGCGCTCGAGGGCGCGCAGGCGGCCGCGCGCGCCGGCGACCGCGAGCTGGTCGCCGCGTACTGCTTCGAGGCGTCGCGCTTTCGCCCGCAGAACTTCGCGCTGCTGCGCTACGTCCCCAACGACACGACGATCGCCGCCGGCACCGACCGCGAGACCCGCGTCGAGGCCGGCTCGACGGTCTTCGCCGCCACGCTGTCGGCGATGCACGACGAGCGCGCGATCGACGACCCGGACGAGTTTCGCACCGACCGCCAGTGGAGCGACTACATGCTCTTCGGATACGGCATGCACACCTGCTACGGCCAGCAGATCGTGCGCCACCAGCTGCCGGCGCTCGCCGCCGCGCTGTTCGAGGGCCCGAGGCTCCGGCGCGCCCGCGGCGGCGCCGGGCGGCTGCGCTTCGAGGGGCCGTATCCGGCGGGGCTGACGGTCCGCTTCGACGAGTAGTCGGCGCTCAGGCCAGCACGGCGCTCTCGGGCAGCACGCGCTGTCGCGGCACGAGCACGACGCAGTCGTGGCCGTGCAGCTCGCGCGCGCTCTGGCGCGCCAGCAGGTCCCGCTCCGTCGGCAGCCGGTAGGCGTCGGCGGCGGCGCGGTCCACGCGGTAGCCGAGGTCCTCGAAGGCGCCGATCGTGACGCGGCTGAGCGGGTTGGGGCCGAGATCGAGAAAGCCGGTCATCAGCTCGTCGGCGAACGTCTCCTCGCGCCAGTGGCCGTCGCGCGTCCCGGGGCCGCCGACGTTGGCGAGCGGGACGCCGCGCGGGCGCACGCCGGGCCCGAGCAGCGCGGCGTACTCGCGCAGCGCGCTGACGCCGGTGAACAGCGGGTCGCGGCCGCCGGCGCCGCGGATCAGCCCGAGCCGGTCGAAGATCGTGCCGAAGCCGAGCACGTGCGCCATCTCGTGCACGATCACCGCGACGAGGCTGCCGTCGGACTCCATGCGGGCGAGGTCGGTGCGGTCGAAGGACATGATCCCGGTCGCCGGCAGGAAGCTGCCCGGCCGCAGCTCGATCGGGCCGGCCTGACCGAGGATCGCGCCCGGACCATCGATCAGCGCGCCCTCGGCGTCGATCCGCACGTCGTCGACCCGCTCGCCGTCGACGACGACAGCCGGGACGTCGGCGACGATGATCTCGCCCCAGCGCTCGGCGGCGAGCTCGAAGGCGCCGCGCTGGCCAGCGGTCAACCCGCCCTGGAAGCGGACGTCGATGCGAAAGGCGGGCTCGGCCGGGGCGGTCGCGATGGCGCCAACCCTACCCCCCGGCCCGGCCGCTACTGCTCGTCGGCCAGCTGAAACGCGCGCGGGTCGGACTCGTCGATCGACAAGATGCACTCGGGCGTGCAGCCGTACGGCAGCAGCAGCTGCTCGCCGGTCCACCACCACCCCTCGACGCGCTCGACGGTCGCGTCGGGCACGTCGAGCTCGAAGACGACGCAGCCGTCGGCGCCGATCACCATCGCGCGATCGTAGGCGTAGCTCTGCGCCAGCGCCTTGCTCGGCGCGACGTACGTGCCGGGCCACAGGCCCTCGCGCTTGATGCCCTCCAGGCAGTCGATCGTGGTTCCGTGGTAGACGATCATCGCCGCGCCGAGTCTGACGTATACCCGTCGGCAGCCTTCGCGTCGCGCCCGCTCGCCGGTGGCGGCGCCGGCGCCGCGCACCGCGCGCGCGCTTCGCTACCGTCCGCTTCCATGACGGCCGAGAAGCGCATCTCGATCGAGGCGGCGAGGCAGCTCGTGCTCGACCACGTCACCCGTCTGGAGGACGAGCCGGTCGCGCTCGAGGACGCCCTTGGTCGCGTGCTCGCCGAGGACGCCGTCGCGCCCACCGACCTGCCGCCGTTCGACTCGGCGGGGATGGACGGCTTCGCCGTCGTCGCGGCCGACACGATCGACGCGCCGGTCGCCCTGAAGATCGCCGGCGAGGCGCGCGCGGGCGCGCACGCGCAGGCGCCCGTCGAGCACGGCACGGCGATCCGCGTCTCGACCGGCGCGGTCATCCCCGCCGGGGCCGACGCCGTGGTGCCCCAGGAGCTCACCGAGGTCGAGGACGGCGCGGTGATCGTCAACGAGGAGGTCCCGGCCGGCAACGACGTGCGCTACGCCGGCGAGGACATCGCGGCGGGTCAGACGATCCTGCACGCCGGGACGCTGCTCGGCGCGGCCGAGATCGGCGCGCTCGCCGCGGTGAACATCGCGCGCCCGGCGGTCGTGCACAAGCCGCGCATCGCGCTCGTCAGCACCGGCGACGAGCTCGTCTCGCCGGGCCCCGAGCTCGAGCCGGGCCAGATCCGCGACGCCAACGCGCCCGCGCTGACCGCCGCCGCCCGCGCCGCCGGCGCCGACGTCGTGGCGAACCTGCGCGTCGGCGACGACCGCGAGGCGACCGTCGCGAGGCTGGCGGGCGCGCTGCGCGGCGCCGACATCGTCGTCACCATCGGCGGTGTCTCGGTCGGGCCGCACGACCACGTCCGCCCGGCGCTCGAGCAACTCGGCGCCGAGCAGGTGTTCTGCCGCGTCAGCCTCAAGCCCGGCGGCCAGGTCTGCCTCTACGTCGCGCCCGGCGGGACGCTCGCGTTCGCCCTGCCCGGCAACCCGGCGTCGGCGCTGACGGCGTTTCGCGTGCTGGTCGTGCCGGCGATCTACGCGATGCTCGGCCGCAGCCTGACGCTGCACACCGCGCGCGGCGTGGCCGAGACCGACCTGCCCGGCGCGATCGGCCGCACCTCGATCATCCGCTGCCACGCGAAGATGCACGACGACGGCTGGCACGTGACCCCCAACGGCGACCAGCGCTCCCACATCCTCACCTCGATGCTCGGCGTTCCCGCGCTCGCGCTCGTGCCCGAGGACCGCGAGGTCCTGCGCGCCGGCGAGCCCGTCGACATCGAGTTCGTCGGCTAGGCGCGCGGATGGCCCGCGTGCTCGTTCGAGGCTGCGGCGACGTCGGCTCGGCCGTCGCTCACCTGCTGCTGCGCAGCGGGCACCGCACGGTGATCCACGATGTCGCGCTGCCGGCGGCGCCGCGCCGCGGGATGGCGTTCGCCGACGCGATGTTCGACGGTGACTGCGAGCTCGCCGGCGTGCGCGCCCGGCGGGTCGACGATCTCGAAGGGCTGTACGGCGCGAGCGGCGAGGAGGTCCTGCTCACGGCAGCCGAGCTCGAGGCGGTCCGGGCGGCGCTGCGGCCCGAGGTGCTCGTCGACGCGCGCATGCGCAAGCGCGCGCAGCCCGAGCGCCAGCGTGGGCTGGCACCGCTGACGATCGGCCTCGGTCCGAACTTCGTCGCGGCGGAGACGACGGACCTCGCGATCGAGACGCAGTGGGGCGAAGCGCTGGGCGCCGTGGTCGAGCGGGGCTCCACCCGAGCGCTCGCCGGCGAGCCGCGCAGCTTCGACGGGCACGCCCGCGACCGCTTCGTCTACGCCCCGACGGCCGGCGTCATGCGCACCGACGCGCGGATCGCGCAGCGCGTGCGCGCCGGCGAGGCCGTCGCGGCGATCGCCGGCGAGCCGCTGCTGGCGCCGCTGGACGGGATCCTGCGCGGGCTCGTCCACGACGGCGTTCCGGTCGCGGCCGGCGCGAAGGTGCTCGAGGTCGACCCGCGCGGCGACGCTTCGAAGGTCGTCGGCGTCGGCGAGCGGCCGCGCCGGATCGCCGAGGGCGTGCTGGCCGCGATGCGCCGCTGAGCGGCGCCGGCGTCAGGCCGGCTGTGCGCGGGCGCCACCGCCGCATCGCGCTCGCCCCGCACGCCGCCGGCGCCGTAGTTGGCATGATGGACCGGATGGCGGCGCCCGAGGAGCTGACCGGGGACGAGCGCCGCCGGCTGCGCCGGGCGCACGAGCGACTGCGAACCGCCACCCAGGAGCTCATGGCACTCGTCGCGACCGAGCCGATCAAGAACCGCTGGGAGCCCGAGCCCGCGCCGCCGGAGATCCTCGACGCCGCTCGCCGCGAGCTGCAGGCCGCGTGGGACGAGCTGAACCGCAGCTACCGCGAGCTGCTGGGCTGGGACCCGCCGGGCTGACCTCTCGACCCGCGCAGCCGGTAGCCGAGCAGCCGGCGGCGTCCGCTGCTGACGTCGGCGTACGCGCGCTCGATGCAGTGCCCGGCGCGCTCGAGCTCGTAGATCGCGTTCGCAGGGTCGTCGATGCCCGCCTGCGCGAGGGCGTGCAGGCCGACCGGTCGCCCGTCGGCCTCGCGCAGCACCCCGAGCAGCCGCCGCTCGGGCGAGCGCGGTACGGCCTCGGAGTCCGCCCGTCGCCGGCCCGTGCACAGCGCCAGCTTGCCGCCGCACACCCCGCACGGGACCCCGTGGCGAATCATGTCGGCGGCCTCTGCGCTGCTGATCACCGCTCTACAACGTTCGCACCGCACCAGCGTCGGCGTCGTCATGCGATCTCTCCTCGTTCCCCGCGTACGAGTGAAGGTCCGCGGCCGGCGCTGGGCACCGCCCCCGTCCCCGAGTTCATGCTAGCCGCGAGGCGCCATCGACGTCGGCTCCCCGCTCGTTCGAAAGTATGAACGAGGCTGCGGAAATCAAAACCGTCGGCGCGTAGATCTTCGTGCGCCGGCTGTGCTCCACGGCCCCGCTCGGGTCCCGCGCGCAGCGGGCCCGGGACGGGCGGGCGGCCCGCCCCGGGACGCGTTGTCGCTATGCGTGCGCACGCTCGCGCTCGGCGGCACGCAGCACGGTCGTCCGACCCTTGTGTGCGCTCTCGTAGTCGCGCACGCGTCCGGCGAGCTCGTCGTCGCCCTGACGCAGCCGCTCGACGATCTCCCCGGCGTTCATGTCGTCATAGCCGGGCCACGGCTCGTCGCCGCGCAGCGCGTCGATCCGGTCGGTGACGGTCGTGCGGTCGGCGTTCTTGCGCTCGTAGACGTCGATCTTCATCAGATCGACCTGCGAGAGGCCGGACAGCCGCGCGACGATCTCGTCGGCGGTCAGCGAGTCGTAGCCCGCGATGGCGAGGTCCTCCTCGCTGGCCACGACGCCCTTGGCGGCGCCCTCCGCCTCGGTCACGCCGGGTACGCGACGCGCCTGGCGCGTTGCTCGACGGGCGTCGTCGGCGGTGTCGCGCGCAGCCTCGCGGGTCTCGTCGGCGACCTCGCGGACCGCGTCGGCGGCGCCGGTCTGAGAGATGTCGTAGGACGGGTCGCCCTCGACGTCGGCGCGGACGACGGCCTCGGCGAGCGCGGGCAGCTCCTCCTGGATGCGCTCGAGCATCGCCTCCTCGTCGCCGCGGATCGACGCCGCCAGCTCGGCCGTGCGCTCGTCGCCGACCGAGCGGGCGAGCTGCTCGAGCGCGATGTACGTCGCGATCTCCAGCGCCTCGGTCGCGCAGGCGTCCTTGGCGTTCTTGAGCACCTTCTCCTCGCCGCTCGTGCCGCGCACGATGTCCAGCGGCGCCTTCGCGAGCGCGAGCGCCTGCCCGACGGCGTCCTGTGCAAGTCCGATGATCGTCCCGATCGCGTTGCCGCCTCCGCGCAGCTCGTCGCGGCGGCCGGCGATTCGATCGGCATGGCTGCGGGTCTCGCGCAGATGCTTCTCCAGCGCACTGCGGTAGCGCCCGCGCGGCGCCATCGCGATCTGCTCCTGTAGGACGCGGACGAGCCCGACCTCCGTGGCGTGGGCCTCGTTGAGGTACTGGACGGTCTTGGCTTCGGAAGTGGTCATGCCGATGGCCTACCCAGTCTCGC
>DASZOA010000437.1:0-5895 GCA_035551055.1 Solirubrobacteraceae bacterium | reverse complement strand
AGTAGGTGTTGATCTCGTCGACCTCGAGCAACGCCATCAGACACCCCCCTCCTGGCGCTGGCGCTCGGCCTCCTGCTTGCCGAGGTACGCCTCGCCGACGAGTGGGTCGTTGCGCCCGGTCTCCGCGTCGCCCTCGGCGATCTTCTCGCCGTGGTCGAGCACGGTGACGCGCTCGGAGACGCCCATGACGACCTTCATGTCGTGCTCGATGAGCAGGATCGACAGCTCGAGCTCGTCGCGCAGGCGCTCCATGAAGCGCGTGAGGTTGTCGGACTCCTGGGGGTTCATCCCCGCCGTCGGCTCGTCGAGCAGCAGCAGCTTCGGGTCGGATGCGAGCGCCCGCGCGATCTCGACGCGGCGCTGGTCGCCGTAGGAGAGGTTCGTCGCCAGCTGCTCGTGCAGCGCCGTCCGCAGGCCGACGTACGTGAGGGTCTCGGCCGCCTTGTCGCGCACCCGCCGCTCCTCGCGGCGCACCCAAGGCGGGCGGAGGATCGAGCCGAACAGGCCGGCCTTCATCCGCGCGTGCTGGCCGACCATGACGTTCTCGAGCGCGGTCATCGTGCCGAACAGGCGGATGTTCTGAAACGTGCGCGCGACGCCGAGCCCCATGATCCTGTCCGGCCGGCCGCCGGTGATGTCGGTCTGCTCGAAGCGCACGCGTCCGAGCGTCGGCTTGTACAGGCCGGTCAGGATGTTGAAGAACGTGGTCTTGCCGGCCCCGTTGGGGCCGATCAGCGACACGATCGCGCGGCGCGGGATCGAGAACGTCACGTCGTTGACCGCGATGAGCCCTCCGAACTGCTTGGTGACGCCGATCGCCTCGAGGATGTCGTCCGCGCCATCGCTCATGGCACCGTCGTATACACGCGCTCGTCCTCGACGCCGAGGTCCTCGATGCCTTCCGACAGCTCGATCTGGCGCCGCCGCTCGGGGATCAGGCCCTCGGGTCGCAGGACCATCATGATCACCAGCAGGAAGCCGAAGATGCCGAACGACAGCTGGGTGAGGTCGAATTCGAGGCCGAGGCTGCCCGGGATCTCGTTGAGCACGTCGGGGATCAGGCGGTTGTTGATGAACGACAGCGCGACCGCCCCGATGACCACGCCCCAGATCGAGCCCAGGCCGCCGAGGATGACCATCGCGAGGATGAAGATCGAGAACGCGAACTGGAACTGGTCGGCGTTGACGGTGTTCAGGTAGGAGCCCAGGAACGCGCCGGAGATGCCGCCGAAGGCCGCGCCGCTGCCGTAGGCCAGCAGCTTGGTCTTGACGAGCGGGACGCCCATGCTCGCCGCCGCGACCTCGTCCTCGCGCAGCGCGATCCAGGCGCGGCCGAGGCGCGAGTCGCGCAGGCGGAAGTTCACGAACAGCACGAGGAGGACCATCGCGAACGCCACCCAGTACCAGGGCCTGAGGTTCAGCGAGTTGAACGGATCGACCAGCGGCAGGTCGATCTTGTCGACCGGCGTGATCCCCTGGCGTCCGTTGGTCAGCTTCGTGCCGAAGGCCTGGATCTCATCGCCGTTGATCGCGATCCGCCCGACGATCTCGCCGAACGCGAGCGTGACGATCGCGATGTAGTCCCCGCGCAGGCGCAGCGTCGGCAGGCCGATGAGCATCCCCGCGATCGTCGTGGCGATGATCGCCAGCACCACGACGAGCAGGAAGTTGAGGTGGATGCCGGGCAGCTCGGCGGCGGCGCCCGAGACGAGGAAGTGCACTCCCTCGCCGCCGTTGACCTCGATGTGAAATAGCGATCCGAAGTAGCCCATCGTGTAGGCGCCGATCGCGAAGAACGCGACGTAGCCGAGGTCCAGCAGCCCCGCGAAGCCGACGATGATGTTCAGCCCCAGCGCCATCACCACGTAGGCGAGCGCGAGCGTCGCATCGTCGAGCAGACCGCCGCCGGAGGCGACGAACAGCGGAAACAGCGCCCCGGCCAGGATCGCCGCGCCCGCCAGCACGATGCGGGGGGTGCGCGGCAGGGTCGGCGCGCGCGGGCGCGTGCGCGGGGCATCGGCGCCCATCAGCCGGCCTCCCGCGTCTCCTCGCCGAGCAGCCCGGAGGGTTTGAAGACCATGATCAGGACGAGGTAGGCGAACACGATCGCCGGCGTCCACTGGCTGCCGATGCGGTTGTCCGACGTCTGCTGGATGACGCCGATGATCAGGCCGCCGAGCACCGCGCCGCGGATGTTGCCGATGCCACCCATGACCGCGGCGGTGAACGCGATCAGGCCGGCGGTGAAGCCCTGGAAGTACCAGACGGTCGTCTGGTACAGGGCATAGATCAGGCCGGCCGCCCCGGCGAGCATGCCGCCGATCAGGAACGTGGCCGAGATCGTCGTGTCGACGTTGATGCCCATCAGCCGCGCGGCGTCGGGATCCTGGGCGGTCGCGCGCATCGCCTTCCCGAGCCGGCTGCGGATGATGAACGTCGCCATCGCGAGCACGAGCGGCACGGTGACCGCGATCGCCAGGACGTCGCCATGCGTCACGATCACGCCGACCACCGCGAACAGGACCTCCTGCGAGTCGATCAGGTCGACGATGCCCTGCTGGGAGCCGCCGCGCCACAGCAGCCCGACGTTCTGCAGGATGAACGAGAAGCCGACGGCGGTGATCAGCGGCGCGAGGCGCGGCGCGTTGCGCAGCGGGCGGTAGCCGACGCGCTCGATCATGACGTTGAGCGTGCCCGACGCGAGCATCGCGACGAGCAGCGTGAGCACGAGGCCCGCGACCAGACCCGGGATGCCCACGGCGGTCGTCAGCCCGAGGGTGCCGAAGAATCCCGCGGCCGTGAACGAGCCGATCATGAACACCTCGCCGGGGGCGAAGTTGATCAGCTCGATGATCCCGTAGACGAGCGTGTAGCCGATCGCCACGAGCGCCCAGATCGACCCGTTGGACAGGCCGTCGAGGAGGTTGTTGCCCAGGCGCGACAGGTCGCCCTCGGTGCGCAGGTCGTGGATCCCGAAGGCGACCGGCATGATCAGCAGCACGCCGATCAGCCCGAACCTGCCGAGGAACGCGCGCAGCGCCCGAACGGGCGCCGGCGTCATCCCCGGAAGGCTCGCTCCTGTCATCGTCGCTGGTGGGTGCCGGATCCGTCCTCGGTGGGTGGGGGCGGAGCCGGAGCTCCGCCCCCGCTGTACTGCTGCGAAGCTACGCCGCCGCCTCGACGCGCTTCTCGAACTTCAGCTCGCCGTTCTCGATCGAGTACACGCCGTAGTCGGTCAGCGTGGTGTCGCCGTTGTCGTCGATCGAGTAGGTGCCCAGCACGCTCTCGCGGTCCTCCGTGTCGAACAGCGTCTTGACGATGTCGTCCTTCTTCCCGGTGCCCGAGCGCTCGATCGCGTCCAGCGCGAGGCGCATCGCCTCGTAGCCGTAGATCGCGTACGGGTCGGGGTTGGGATCGCCGTAGGTCTGCTCGAAGTCCTCGAAGAACTTGCGCCCCTCGGGCGGGTAGCTCGCGGGATCGAGCTTGGCCACGGTCACCTTCGTCTTGCGAGCGACCGAGGCGGGAATGCCACCCTCCTTCGGATCGAAGAAGCTCGTCTCGGCGACGCCGTCGGGACCGTAGAGCCTCGCCTCGGGCAGCGCCGCCTCGAAGTCCTTGAAGATCTGGACCCCGTTGTTGGAGGTGATGCCGCTGAAGACGAAGCAGTCAGCGCCCTGGCTCCTCGCCCGCGCCGCGAGCGAGCGGTAGTTCGGGGCCTTGGGATCGATCCCCTCGTTGAAGAGGATGTCCAGATCCTCCTCCTCGGCGGCCGTGTCGATGTTGCGCGCCAGACCGGCCCCGTAGACCTCCTTGTCGTTGGCCATCGCGACCTTCGTGCAGCCGTCCTCCTTCATCGTGGTCACGAGCGCCGCCGCCTGGATCGTGTCCTTGGGGACGATCCGGACGTAGTTGCGAAAGCCGGAGGGGTAGTACTTCTCGGGCTCGCCCTTGTCGGCGCCCGGCTCGTCGGACGTCAGGCCGACGGCGGTGTTGGCGGGCGAGATCTGCGGCACGTGCGCGTCGGAGAGGATCGGGATCGACACGGCGCTGGCGCCCGAGTTGAACTCCCCGAGGTAGGCGCCGACGTTCTTGTCTTGAGCGGCCCTGCGCGCGTTCTGGGACACCGCCTCGGGCGTCCATGCGCCCGCCTGGGCCGTCGAGTCGTCGAGCGACCGGTACCTGATCCGGAAGTCGCCGGCCTTGTTGCCCGCCTGCTTGAGCGCCAGCTTCATGCCGTCGACCATCGCGGTCGTCTGTGGACGCGATGCGCCCTGCAGCGGCAGGCTCGAGTAGATCGTCAGGGTCTTGCCGGCCTGGGTCGTCCCGGCGCCCCCGCCCTGCTCCTGGTCGTCGTCCCCGCATGCGGCGACCCCGACCGCCGACAAGCTGAGCACGCAGCTGATGGTTAGAAGTCTGTTGAATTGCAAGTCGTCCTCCTGGGACTGGACAGGGAAGCGGAGCGATGGTACACGCGTTCACGCGCGCAGGCAGCGCTTGTACGAGGGCGTTGCAACAGGCGTCGTCAGCGAACCTCGCGGCACACCGGCGGCCGCGGGAGCGGGTGGCGGAAGCGCCGTGCGCGCCGGGTAGAGTCCGCCCAGATGCAGATCGGCTCGCAGGCGGCGCCCCGGCCCGTCGTCCTCGATCGCGCGCGTGAATGGGGCCGCCACCATCCCGGCGCCGTCGCCGGCGCCGCCGTTGCGGCGATCGCTCTGGCCCTGATCGTCGGCGAGGGCCTGCAGGCCACCGCCCAGCAGACCGTCAACGGGCTTGTCTCGGGCTCGTACTTCGCGCTCGGCGCGGTCGGGCTGACGCTCGTCTACGGAATCCTCAAGCTCGTCAACTTCGCGCACGGCGACATGCTCACGTTCGGGGGCTATATGGCGTTCCTCGTCAACGTCACCCTCGGCATGCCGCTCGCCGTCGCCCTCGTGCTGGCGGTCGCCGCGACGGCCGCGCTCGGGGTCGCATTCGAGGTCGGCCTGTGGGGGCCGATGCGGCGCAAGCGCGCCGGCATGCTGCAGCTGCTGCTGATCTCGATCGGGCTGGCGTTCATCATCCGCAACGGGATCCAGTTCGTCGCAGGGACCGACACGAAGCGGTTGGACGTCAACCGCACGGCGGCGATCGAGTTCCTCGGCCTGCAGATCGGCCGCACCGAGCTGATCGTGGTCGTCGTCGGCTCCGCCGTGCTGGTGGCGATCGGTGCCATGCTGCGCTTCAGCTCGATCGGCAAGCAGATGCGCGCCCTCTCTGACGACATCGCGCTGGCGGAGACGACCGGGATCGACACCCGCCGGGTGGTCGTGATCACCTGGATCTTCGCCGCCGGCGCGGCCGGCCTGGCGGGCGTGCTCGTGACCGCGGCGATCGGGGTGCTGACGCCGAACCTGGGCTTCTTCCTGCTGCTGAGCCTGTTCGCCGCCACGATCCTCGGCGGGATCGGCAACGCCTACGGCGCGCTCGCCGGCGGGCTCATGATCGGGCTCGCCCAGGAGTGGGCCACGCTGCTCATCGAAGCGCGCTGGAAGGTCGCGGTGGGCTTCGTCGTGCTGATCTGCGTGCTGATCGTACGCCCGCAGGGCATCTTCGGCAGGTCGCGGACGGTATGAGCAGCGTGCCGCTCGCGATCACGCTCGACTTCCTGTCGGCGTGGACGTTCTGGATCAACGTCTTCACGCTCGCCGGGATCTACACGATCTTCACGCTCGGCCTGCAGCTCAACGTCGGCTACACCGGGATCATCAACTTCGGGCAGGCCGGCTTCATGGCGATCGGCGCCTACTCGATGGTGATCCTCGTCCTCAAGGCCGGCCTCGGCTTCTGGGCGGCGCTGCCGGTCTCGCTCGTCGTCACGATGCTCGCCGGGCTGCTGATCGGCCTGCCCTCGCTGCG
>DASZOA010000436.1:0-5913 GCA_035551055.1 Solirubrobacteraceae bacterium | reverse complement strand
TGACACCTGGACGAGCCGATGCCCGCGAGGTGTCACTTGATCACATACCTCATGCTCGAGTGACACCTGGAGAGAGCGGCGCGCCGCGACGTGTCACTCGAGCAGGCGCCCCCGCGTCGCCCGAGCATGGGGCGGCCGGTACGCGACGTCGGCCGCAAGAGCGGGCCGGCGCTTTAGTCCACAGGCCGTGGGCGGGGAGCGGCGTGTGCGCGGGCGGCGGGGGTGTGGACGTTGCGTCCAGCACGTGGACGCTTTGTCCACAGCCCCTGTCGGGGGAGGCGGCCTGTGCGCGGTCGCGGCGGGGGTCTTGGATGTTGCGTCCCGCATGTGGACGACGTGGTCGCCGTCGACCACGAGCGCGCGGCGCACGTTTCGCGATCTCGTGGAGGTGGGGGGCCTGTCCGGGAGATCGAACCCGCCGGCCGCGGCGCCGCCGCGCGCCACGGCGGCCGCACGCCGACTAGCATCGCCCGCTATGCGGCTCTTCGCCCTGCGCGGGGCCGCGTCGGTGGACCGCAACGACGCCCAGGCGATCCTCGGGGCGACGGAGTGGCTGCTGCGGGAGATCCTCAAGCTCAACGACCTGCACCCCGGCGACGTCGTCAGCTGCATCTTCACGTTGACCGACGACCTCGACGCCGAGTTCCCGGCGGTCGCCGCGCGCAACATGGGCTTCTCGCGCGTGCCGCTGCTGTGCGCGCGCGAGGTCGCGGTGCCCGGCTCGATGCCGCGCGTGATCCGCGTGCTCATGCACTACTACGCACATGACAACCACGTCGCGCGACACGTGTACCTCGGCGCGGCCCGCGCGCTGCGGCTGGACATCGAGGGCGCGCAGTGAGGGGGCGCCTCCGCGCGCTGTCGGAGGGCGAGCGGATCGTCCTCGTCGGCGGCGTGCTGCTCGTCGCCGACCTGCTGCTGCTGCCCTGGCACAGCGTCGACCTCGGCGGTCTGGACATCCCCTTCGACACGACGCGCACCGCCGTGCAGTCGCCCTACCCCGGCTACGGCGTCGCGGCGCTGATCCTCACGCTCGTCATGGTCGCCCAGATCGTCATCGCCCGGCTGCTGGCGGTGCGGCTGGCCGACGTGTTCGTGCCATGGCCGCTGATCCACCTGGTCGCCGGCGTCTTCGTCGCCGTCCTGCTCGTCGTCAAGCTCGTTCGCGAGACCGAGTTTCTCGGCTACGGGGCCTACAGCGGCGTCCTCGCCGCGCTGCTCGTGGCCTACGGCGGCTACGCCATCAGCCGCGACGCCGCCCGCTCGGCGCAGGTGCCGCCGCCGGACGCCGGAGCGGGTACGCCACAATCCGAGTGATGGCGCTCGAGTTCTCCGCACGCATCCGGCGGATCCCCAGCTATCCGGTGGCCGACGCCTACTCGCTCCCCGGCGACGTCGCGATGCTCGCCTCCAACGAGTCGCCCGACCCGCCGCTGCCGGTGGTCGTGCAGGCCGCCCAGCGCGCGCTCGCCGGGGTCAACCGCTATCCCGATCCGTCCAACTCCGCGCTCAAGCGCGCGCTGAGCCGCCGCTACGGCCTGGCGGCGAGCCGGATCGCAATCGGCAACGGCTCGTGCGACATCCTGCTCGCCGCCGGCGAGGCGCTGCTCGAGCCGGGCGCCGAGCTCGTCTACGCCTGGCCGTCGTTCAGCGTCTTCCCGCACCTCGCCGCCGCCTCGGGGGCGCGCGCGATCACGGTGCCGCTCGACGGCGAGGACCGCCACGACCTCGACGCGATGGCGCAGGAGATCACCGTCGCGACGCGCCTGGTCATCGTCTGCAACCCGAACAACCCGACCTCGACCGCGCTGCCGTTCGCCGACATCGCCGCCTTCGCCGACCGCGTGCCGCGCCACGTCGCGCTGATCGTCGACGAGGCCTACTGCGAGTTCAACCTGCTCGACGACCCGGACACGACGCTCGACCTGCTCGACGGCCACTCGAACCTCGTCCTGCTGCGGACGTTCTCGAAGATCTACGGCCTCGCGGGCCTGCGCGTCGGCTTTGCGCTGTGCGGCGCGGAGGACTTCCCGCGCGCCGTCGACCAGGTGCGCCAGCCGTTCTTCTGCAACGCCGCCGCGCAGGCCGCGGCGATCGAGGCGCTCAAGCACCAGGACGCCGTCGCCGAGCGCGTCGAGCGCGCGATCGTGGCCCGCGTCGAGGTCGAGGCGGGGCTGCGCGCGCTGGGCATCGAGCCCGCCGAGTCGCAGGCGAACTTCTGCTGGCTCGATCTTCCCGCCGATACCGAGGAGGCCGACGTCGTCCGCGGGCTCGCCGAGCGCGGCGTGCTCGTGCGCGCCGGCACGGCGCTCGGGCGCTCCGGCGCGCTTCGTGTGACGTATGGCACACCACAACAGAACGCCCGCTTCCTCGACGCCCTCGGCCACGTGCTCTAAGCTCCGAGGCCGATGATCCGGTCCGCCGACAGCGCCCGCAGCAGCTTCGCTTTCGCGCGTCGGTATTTCGCCTGGCGATTTATCTAGGCGCTCGGCTTCACCGCACCCTCTCATCGCCTTTCCGCCGAGCGCCCGCCGTACCGCACCACAGGCGTTCCAACTTTCTGAAAGGACCGAGAAGACCGTGACGATCGTGATCAACCAGGGGGAGCCACCGGATCTGCAGATCCGCGCCGAGCATCCCTACCGGCTCGCGGGGGGCGGCTCGCCGCGCCGCGAGCCCAGCGTGCTGAACGTCGGCGGACGGCGGATCGGCGGCGAGCACTTCGCGCTGATCGCCGGGCCGTGCACCGTCGAGTCGCGCGAGGGGGCGCTCGCCGCGGCGCGCACCGTCCGCGCGGGCGGGGCCGCGCTGCTGCGCGGCGGCGCCTACAAGCCGCGCACGAGCCCGTACTCGTTCCAGGGGCTCGGCGACGCGGGCCTGCGGATCCTCGCCGACTGCCGGGCGGAGACCGGCCTGCCGATCGTCACCGAGCTGCTCGACGTGCGCGACCTCGACGCCGTGCTCGCCGTCGCCGACGTCATCCAGATCGGCGCGCGCAACATGCAGAACTACCCGCTGCTGACCGAGGTCGGCCGCGCGGGACGCCCGGTGCTCGTCAAGCGCGGGCTGTCGAGCACGCTCGAGGAGCTGCTGATGGCCGCCGAGTACGTGCTCAAGGAGGGCAACGAGCACGTGATCCTCTGCGAGCGCGGGATCCGCACGTTCGAGACCGCCTACCGCTTCACGCTGGACCTCGCGGCGATCCCGGTGCTCAAGGAGCTCACTCACCTGCCGGTGATCGTCGACCCCAGCCACGCCGCCGGGCGCCGCGAGCTCGTCGAGCCGCTGTCGCTCGCGGCCGCCGCCGCCGGAGCCGACGGCATCATCGTCGAGGTCCACCCCGCGCCGGGGCAGGCGATCTGCGACGGGCCGCAGGCGCTGCCCTGCGAGGAGTTCGCGCGCTTCGCCGCGAAGATCGAGCAGGCCGCGGCGATCGCCGGCAAGCGGTTCGGCGCCGACGTCTGAGCGATGGCGCCCCTGCCCTCAGAGCAGGCCGCCGCCGTCCGCGACCGCCGGATCGCGCGGGTCTCGCCGCTGACGACCCCCGCGCACCTGCTCGAGCGGCTGCCGCTCGAGCCCGCGCTCGCCGACCTCGTGCTGCGCGGGCGCGACGAGGTCTCCGCGATCCTCGACGGAACCGACGACCGCCTGCTCGTGGTCGTCGGGCCGTGCAGCGTGCACGACGTCGACGCGGCGCTGGAGTACGCGCGGCGCCTGCGCGACGAGGCGCGCCGGCACGAGGACGACCTGCTGATCGCGATGCGCGTGTACTTCGAGAAGCCGCGCACCACGACCGGCTGGAAGGGGCTCATCAACGACCCGCACCTCGATGGCACCGGCGACGTCGACGCCGGCCTGCGGCTCGCGCGCGAGCTGCTGCTCGAGGTGCTCAGGCTCGGGCTGCCGGTCGGCTGCGAGTTCCTCGACCCGATCACGCCGCAGTACATCTCCGACGCGGTGTCGTGGGCGGCGATCGGCGCGCGCACGACCGAAAGCCAGATCCACCGCCAGCTCGGCTCGGGCCTGTCGATGCCCGTCGGCTTCAAGAACCGCACCGACGGCAACGTGCAGGTCGCCGTCGACGCGGTCCGCGCGGCGGCCGCCCAGCACTCCTTCGCGGGCGTCGACGTCACCGGCGCGCCGGCGATCATGCATACGACCGGCAATCCCGACGGCCACGTGATCCTGCGCGGCGGCCGCACGCAGACCAACCACGGTCCGGCCGGCGTCGAGGACGCGCTCGACATGCTGCGCGCCGCGGGCCTCGCCGAGCGCCTGGTGATCGACGCCTCGCATGACAACAGCGGCAAGGACCCGCGCCGCCAGCCGGCGGTCGCCGCCGAGATCGCCGAGCAGGTGGCGGCCGGCGCGCGGGCGATCATCGGCGTCATGCTCGAGTCGTTCCTCGTCGGCGGACGCCAGGACGTCGCCGACGGGACGGCGCTGACCTACGGGCAGTCGATCACCGACGCCTGCATGGACTGGGAGGCGACCGTCGACGTGCTCGACGGCCTCGCCGCGTCGGTGCGCAGGCGCCGGGCGGCGGCATGAGCGACGGATGAGGGTCGCGCTGGCCGGCGTCGGGCTCATCGGCGGCTCGATCGGGCTCGCCGCCCGCAACCGGCTCGGCGCGCACGTCGTCGCCTGGAACCGCACCCCGGCGGCGCTGGAGATCGCGCTGCGGCTCGGCGCGATCGACGAGGCGGTCGAGCGCATCGCCGACATCGAAGCGGCCGACATCGCCGTCGTCTGCGTCTCCGTCGACGCCCTCGCCGACGCGGTGCGCCAGACGTGCGCGGCGCTGCCGGCCGCCGTGGTGACCGACGTCGGCTCGACGAAGCAGGCGCTGGTGGAGGCGGTCGAGCATCCGAACTTCCTCGGCGGCCACCCGCTGGCGGGCGCCGAGTCGACCGGCGTCGCGCACGCGCGCGAGGACCTCTTCGAGGGCGCGACGTGGTACCTGACCCCGCGCGCCGAGACGGCGGGCGTCATGTACGAGCGCGTGGCGCGGTTCATCGCCGGGATCGGAGCGGTGCCGACGGCGATCATGCCCGCCGACCACGATCGGCTGATGGCGGCCGTGTCGCACCTGCCGCACGTCGTCGCGAACCTGCTCGTCGCGCAGGCGACCGACGCGCTCGACGGCGAGGCGCTGCCGGCGACCGGTCCGAGCTTTCGCGACGCGACCCGCGTCGCGGGCGCCAACGCGACGCTGTGGGCGCAGATCTACGCGGCCAACCGCGCCGCGCTCGGCGGCCAGATCGACGATCTGCGCTGCCGGCTGGGCGAGGTGCGGGCGCTGCTCGACGGCGGCAGCGCCGACGCCCTCGCCGCCTGGCAGCAGGAGGCCGCGCAGCAGCGCCGCGCGCTGCTGGAGGTCGGGCTCGCCGGCGGCGGCGGCGTGCGCGAGATCCGCGCCGCGGTCCCCAACCGCCCCGGGGTCGTCGCGCAGATCGCGCTCGCGCTCGGGCGCGCGGGGATCAACATCTCCGACATGTCGTTGGCACCAGAGGCCGACAACCGCACCGGCGTGATCGCCCTGTGGGTGCCCGCGGTCGACGCCGAGCGCGCGGTCGGCCTCGTGGCAGGACTCGGCTATCGCGCGGGCGCCGCGTGACAGCGCCTCGTCGCTCGCCGTCGGCGGCGCGCGCGGCCGGCGCTCGGCGCTCGCCATGAGCCGCATGCGCTTCGCGCCGTCGGGGCCCCTGCGCGGTACCGTGGTCGCGCCGCCCGACAAGTCGATCTCCCACCGGGCCGCGCTGCTCGGCGCGATGTCGCTGACGCCGTCGCGCATCTCGAACTATCTCCGCGCGGCGGACACGATCTCGACCCTGCGCGCGCTGCGCGCGCTCGGCGCACGCGTCGACGAGCAGCGCGACGCGGTCGTCGTGCGCGGCGCCGGCCTGCACGGGG
>DASZOA010000435.1:0-1550 GCA_035551055.1 Solirubrobacteraceae bacterium | reverse complement strand
AGGATCCGCTGACCTTCAGGGGTCCGCTGCACGGTCCCGCCGCGCTCGCCGAGCACGCCGGACGACTGCGCGCGGCGGCGCCCGACGCGCGCCTGGAGAGCTCGGGTCGGCGACTGAGCGACGGGCGCTTCGTCGCGGCGCCGGTGCGGCTGTGCGCCACGCACAGCGGCGAGCTCGAGGGCTTCCCGGCGAGCGGCCGCGCGATCGTCGTGCAGGCCGTCTTCTACTGCGAGCTCGACGGGGCGCGGACGCGGCTGTGGCGCGTCCGAGCGTTCTTCGACCTCTACGACGCCGCGGTCCAGCTCGGCGTCCTGCCCAGGCCGGGCTCGCTCGGGCAGCGCGCGCTGCTGTTGCTGCGCGGCTTCGGCCTGCGCGGCGCCCAGTGATCAATGACAAGACGGGGCATGGGCTCTCCTGACGCTCGAGGGACGCGGGGGTGACCCGACGTCCGCCGCCGGACGGCGGATCGAGGGTGTGCAGCGCTGGCGTACCCGCGGCGGCGGCCGCGCTCCCGTGCCCGCCGTCGAGGCGGCGCCGCGTCATCCCACGGCGACGACCACCGGCGCGTGATCGGAGAGCGGTCCGCGGTCGAGGACCTCGGGCGGGCCCTTCGCGCGCACGCCGCGACCGAGCACGTGGTCGACGCCGTGGCCGGCGAGGTGCTCGAAGCCCGCCGCGACGGGTCGGCGGACGTTGAAGTCGCCGCCCAGCAGCGCCGGCCCGCCGGCCGCCCACTCGAGCGCCGCGGCCGCCGCCCGCGCGATGTCGGCCTGCGCGCGCCGCGGCGAGCCGGCCTGCGCGTGCAGGTTCGCCAGCCAGATGGGATGCGGCGCGATCCGGACCGCGTGGCAGACGCGCCGCTCCGGGTGGCGGCGCAGCTGCACGCTGCGATGCTCCGCGATCGCCCCGGCCCACGCGCGGACGAGGATCGCGTTCGCGCCGCCGCCGTTCGACTTGATGACGTCCGGGGCGCGCTCGGCGACGGCGCGGCGCAGCGCCGGCAGCGCGTTGCGCGACGTCAGCGCGCTGCGCGCATGCGCCTCGCAGGCGCGTCCGAGCGCCGACGGCCACCACGGCGGGACCTCCTGCAGGAGCGCGACGTCCCAGTCCCAGCCGGCGAGCGCGGCGGCGAACTCGGAGCGCAGGTCGCGTCCCGCCGGGGGGACCGCGCGGCCGTGGAAGAGGTTCCAGATCAGGACGCGCATCGAGACTAGACTGCCCGACTTGACGCGCCATCTGCTCACGGGCACCGAGCTCGATCGCCGCGAGCTGCTCGCGCTGCTCGATCGCGCCGACGCCCTCAAGGCGGCGCCGCTGTCGTCGCGGGCGCTGGAGGCCCGCAGCGTCGCGCTGATCTTCGAGAAGCACTCGACGCGCACGCGGCTGTCGTTCGAGGCCGGGATCTTCGAGCTCGGCGGGCAGCCGATCGTGCTGCGGCGCGACGAGCTGCATCTCGCGCGCGGCGAGTCGGTCGGCGACACCGCGCGCGTGCTCTCGCGGCACGTCGCCGCGATCGGCGTACGCACCGGACCCGACGCCCTGCTCGAGGA
>DASZOA010000434.1:0-10413 GCA_035551055.1 Solirubrobacteraceae bacterium | reverse complement strand
GCGCAACGGCGTGCGCGCCGACCACGACATCTACGCGAGCATCGACGAGGGCGTCCCCTATACGGGCGGGCCCGGTCTGCTGCGCGCCCGCCTGACCCGGATCTGACCGCGCAGCCCCGAGCGCGGCGCGCGACGGGCCGCGGGTGTCCGACAATGGCGCCGATGGATCTTCGCACCGGCGACCGCGGGCTCGCGGACATCGAGGAGCAGCGCAGCGAGAAGGCCGCGCCGCCCGCGCGCGACGGCGGGCCGGGCGAGCCTCGGCGCGAGCCGGCACCGGCGGGGCTGAGCGAGCGCGCCAACCGCGTCCTCGCCTGGTCGGCGCTCGTGTTCGTGAGCTTCTCGGCGATCATGCTCGCGCGCTACACCGGCGTCGTCGGCCGCGGCGGCGTCGCCGACGTCGCGCGCGTCGGCCTCGCGACGGTCGCCGTCTTCGCGCTCGCCGGCTTCGGGCCGACGCGACTGCTGCTGCCGGCGAGCCTGCGCCGCTTCGAGGCCCTGTGGGTGCTGCCGGTCGGCGCCGTCGCGGCGTCGCTCGAGCTGGCGGTCCTGGGCTACGCGCACGTGCCGCTCGACGTCTCCCTGCCGATCGCCCTCGCCGCCAGCGCGGGGCTCGCCGTCTACGCCTGGCGGCGCGACCCCGGGCTGCCGGTGGCGCGGTCGGCGGCGGCGGGCGCGGCCTCGTGGCGGACGCTGCTCGTGCCGCTGTACCTCGGGCTGCTGATCGCGCTCCTCGCGCTGCTGCCGATGTTCCGCTCCGGCTTTGCCACCGTGATCGGCAACGGCTCGGACGCCCACCTCGCGGTCGGCACCGCGATGTTCCTGCAGGAGCACCGGCCGGGCACGATCGCGGTCGGGGAGCCGGTCGACCAGGTGCCGCTCGTCTGGCGCTCCAAGCCGCCGATCTACCTCGTCTTCGGCGCGATCGCGCGCGTCGCCGGGCTGGAGCCCTACGCGGTGATCGCGACGCTGTCGGCAGCGCTGCTGGCGCTCGCCGCGCTCGGCTTCTGGCTGCTGGCGCGCGAGCTGCTCGGCGTGGGCGCATGGGCGGCGGGCGCGGCGATGGGGCTGATCGGGCTGAACCGGATCGCGCTGTTCACCGCGATGCACCCGTACTTCAACCAGATCTGGGGCTTCATGGCGATGCCCTTCGCGATCGTGCTCGCGTGGCACGTCGTGCGGCGCGGCACGCTCGGCGGCTGGGTCCTGCTGGGGGCGTTCCTCGCCGTGCTGGCGTTCGCCTATCCGCTGGCGCTGCCGATCCCGGTCATGGCGATGCTCGTCTTCGTGCTCTTCGAGCGCCGGCGGCGGGGCCTGCCGCTCGTCGCCCTGCCGCGGCTGCGCAGCCGCCGCGACCTGCTCTGGGTCGTGCCGCTGCTGGCGCTCCTGCTCACGGTCCCGGTCAGGGGCGTCTTCGAGAAGGCCGGCTCGGTGCTGCGGCTGGCCAACTACGGCGGCTCGCTGGCCAACTGGGGCGGCGACCTGCCCGGCTTCATCCCCGAGCGCTACTTCCTCGGGCTCGCCGACACCGAGCTGACCTACGTCGCCTTTGCGCTGCTCGTGGTGGGGCTCCTGCTCGGGCTGTGGCGGGCGCCGCGCGAGATCCGCTGGAGCTTCGGCGTCGTCATCGTGTTCGGCATCGCCGCGGCGGTGTTCTTCCGCCCGCGCGAGTACGGCTGGTACTTCCACTTCAAGGCGCTGGCGTTCGTGGCCCCGATCGCCGTCGTGCTCGCCGGCGTCGGCCTGGCGCGCGTCAAGCCGGCGTGGGTGGCCGCGATCGCGCTGGTCGTGCTGCTCGGCGCCGCGCGCGCCGGCGCCGCCGAGGAGATCGGCGACACGTTCGACCAGCTGCCCAGGAGCGTGCTCGAGCTGCGGGCCGTCGACGCGCGGCTTCCGCCCGACGCCTCGGTGCGCCTCGACATGCCCGCCGACGGGCGGATGCTGTGGGCGGGCATCCTCCTCGGCGGCCAACCGCTGTGCTCGCAGCGACCGGTGATGGAGACGAGCTACCCGCACGTCCCGGTCTCGCGCGCGGCCGACTACGTCGTCGTCGACCGCGACTGGCGCAAGCCGTTCGACGCCGTCGGGCCGCCGCTCATGACGCTCGAGCGCTACCAGCTGTTCGCGCTGAAGCCGGGGCTGCCCGGCGGCGACCGCTGCTCGCGGCGGATGGTGCAGAACGTGACGCGGCTGCAATGAGCCGCGCCCGCTCGAGCGCGCCGGCATTCGCCGCCGCCGTCGCCGCCGCCGCCGCCGTGCTCGCGCTCGCGGCGCCCGCCGCCGCGCAGCAGCCGCCGACGGCGTTCGCCGCGGACGCCAGCGAGGCCGGCGTGATCAGCCTGCTGTTCTGGGGCGCCGGGGGCGGCCCGGTGCGGTACTTCGAGCGCGTCGGCGATCGCCGCGAGCGGCTCGGCAGGGCGCAGGCCGCGCCCGGTGCGGTCACCACGCTCAGGCACGCGACGACGTGGTCGTGCGACCGTCTCGTGCGCCGCTTCGAGGCGCGCGCCACGCTGCCCGGCGGCGCCGTCGCGTCAGCGACGTACGGCGTGCGCACGCCGTCCTGCCGCGAGCGCTTCGAGCTCCGGGCGCCGCGGCGCGTCGCACCCGGGGCGAGGGTGCGCGTGCGGATCGTCGACCGCTGGAGCATCGGCGGGATCCGCACGAGGCTGTGCGTCGCGCCGCCGCGCGCCGAGCGGGCGTGCCGGACGGTGAGATTCCCCCGCGCCGTGGCCGTCGCCACACGCCGCTTCCGCGCGACGACCGAGGGACGCTGGCGCGTCGAGCTGCGCGTGCGCCGCCACCGCGTGCGCCGCTACGTGGCCGTCGGCGGCGAGACCCGCCTGCGCGACGTCGCGCCGCCGACGGTGCTGGCGACCGGCGACTCGACGATCCAGGGCATCGACAGCTTCCTGGGCGACGAGCTCGGCGAGGCGGCGAGCGTGCGCAGCGACGTGCAGATCGGCAGCGCGATCAGCCGCGGCGACTTCTGGGTCGGACACGCCGCGTCGCAGACCAGGCGCCTGCGCCAGCGCGTCAGCGTGATCTCGGTCGGCGCCGCCTTCGACGGCTTTCCGCTGCCCGGCCCGGGCGGGCAGGAGGTCGAGTGCTGCGACGCCCCGTGGATGCTCGCCTACAGCGCCCGCGTGCGCGCGATCATGCGGACCTACCTGCGCGGCGGGCGCGGTCGCGTCTTCTGGCTGACCCCCCCGCTGCCGCGCGATCCCGTGCGCGCGAGGATCACCACGGCGATCGGCGCGGCGATCCGGCACGCCGCCGAGGGGCTGCCCGGCGCGACGGTCGTGCGGATCGATCGGATCTTCTCGCCCGGCGGCGCCTACCGCGAGGTCATCCGCTACCGCGGGCGCGACGTGCGCGTGCGCGATGCCGACGGCGTGCACCTCAACGTCTCGGGGACCGCGATCGTGGCGCAGCTGCTGGCGCCGGCGATCCGCGACGCGCTCGAGCGCGCGCGCTGACCGGCGCGCGGGCGACCGGCTGCGACGCTGCTGGCCGGCGGGGGCGTCGTGAGACAATCCGCGCGCCGTGGAGGAGCCACAGAGCACAAGCGACGACCGGGCGGCGAGGCGCCCGTGATCGAGCAGCTCGTGCCCGCGACCGTCGCAGCGGTCGCGACGCGCGCCGACGTGGAGGCGGAGCTCTTCGCCGAGGAGGTTCGCTCGCTGGGCTTCGCGGTGCCGCGCCGCCGCCGCGAGTTCCAGACCGGCCGCGCCTGCGCGCGGCGCGCACTCGCGCGCCTCGGCCTGCCCGCCGCGGCGGTCGCGACCGGCGCGCGCGGCGAGCCGCTGTGGCCGGCGAGCGTCGTCGGCAGCATCACGCACTGCGACGGGTACCGCGCCTGTGCGGCGGCGCACGCGCGCGACGTCCGCGCGCTCGGCATCGACGCGGAGGTCGACGCCCCGCTGCCGGCCGGCGTGCTCGACGCCGTCGCGAGCGCGGGCGAGCGCGGGGCGCTCGCCGCGCTGCCCCCGCTGCGCTGCTGGGACCGCGTGCTGTTCAGCGCCAAGGAGGCGCTCTTCAAGGCGTGGTATCCGCTCACCGGCGTGGCGCTGGCGTTCGAGGAGGCCGACGTGCGGATCGACGCGGACGGGACGTTCTCGGCCCGGCTGCGCGTCGACGGCCCGCTGTCCGCCGTCGCCGGGCGCTGGACCGCCGCCGGCGGCATCGTCGCGACCGCGGTGGTGGTGGGGCGGTGAGCGAGCGCGGTGTCGCGGCCGTGCCGTGGGTGCTGTCGGCCGACGACGAGGGGGGGCTGCGCGCTGCGGCGCGCGCGCTGCGCGACCACGTCGCCGCGCGGGCGGAGCTCGAGCCCGCCGACGTCGGCTGGTCGCTGGCGTGCGCGCGCGAGCGCCTCGCGCGGCGCGCGGTCGTCGTCGGCGCCGACCGCGAGACGCTCCTGGCCGGGCTGGACGCGGTCGCCCGCGGCGCCCCCACGCGGAACGTCGCGCGCGGGACGGCGGGACCGGCGGACAGGGTCGCGTTCGTGTTCCCCGGACAGGGCTCGCAGTGGCCGGGCATGGCGCTCGACCTGTGGGCGGCCGCGCCGGCCTTCGGCGAGTCGATGCGCGCCTGCGAGGCGGCGCTCGCGCCGTACGTCGACTGGCGGCTGGAGGACGTGCTGCGCGCACCGCCCGGCGCGCCGCTGTGGGAGCGCTCGGACGTCGTGCAGCCGGCGCTGTTCTGCGTGATGGTCTCGCTCGCCGCGCTGTGGCGCTCGTTCGGGGTGCGGCCGGCGGCGGTCGTCGGCCACTCGCTGGGCGAGATCTCCGCCGCGTGCGCCGCCGGGATCCTCTCCGTGCAGGACGCCGCGCGCGTCGCGGCGCTGACGAGCCGGGCGCTGCACGAGCTCGGCGGCGACGACGGGATGGTCCTCGTCGACCTCGCCGCCGAGCCGCTGCGCGAGCGGATCGCGCAGATCGGCGGGCGGCTGACGCCGGCGGCGTTCAACGGGCCGCGCGCGATCGTCGTGGCCGGCGAGCCCGGCGCGCTCGACAGGTTGCTGGCCGAGTGCGACGCCGACGGCGTCGGGGCGCGCAGGATCCGCGTCGACGGGGCCTCGTCCGCCGCGCACACCAGCCGGATCGAGGCGATCCGCGAGCGTCTCGCGGACGAGCTCGCGCCGATCGCGCCGCGCCCGAGCGGGATCGCGTTCTACTCCGCCGTCACCGGCGAGCCGATCGACTACGCCGAGCTCGGGCCGGAGTACTGGTACCGCAGCCTGCGCCAGCCGGTCCGCTTTCGCGAGGCGACGAGCGCGGCCGTGCGCGACGGCGTGACGACGTTCGTCGAGGCGAGCCCCCATCCGGTGCTGACGCTCGCCGTCGAGGGCACGATCGAGGCCGCGCTGCCCGCCGGCGACGACCGCGTCGTCGCGGTGACCGGGTCGCTGCGCCGCGGCGGCGGGCTCGAGCGGTTCCTCGGCTCGCTGGGCGAGGCGTACGCCGGCGGCGTCGACGTCGACTGGGCGCCGGCGTTCGCCGCCGCGCAGCCGCGCCGCGTGCAGCTGCCGGCGCTTCCGGCGCGGGCGGACGCGGCGCCGGCGGCGGCGGGCGCGGCGGCGACGACGGCCGGGCGCGGCGCGGCCGGCGACGCGCTCGCGGGCCCGCGCGCCGCCGACCGCGGCGCGCTGCTCGCGCTCGTGCGCGAGCACGCGGCCGCGGTGCTCGGCCTGGACTCGCCCGCCGCGGTCGCGCCGCGGCGCGCGTTCCGGGAGCTCGGGATGGAGTCGCTGCAGGCCGTCGAGCTGCGCAACCGCCTCGCGCAGGTGACCGGCCTGCGGCTGGCGTCGACGCTCGCCTACGACCATCCGACGCCGGCCGCGGTCGCCGAGCGGCTGGCCGCGCTGCTGTCCGGCGAGGAGCGCGCGGCGCGCGCGACCGTGCCGGCGCAGGCGCACCACGACGAGCCGATCGCGCTCGTCGGGATGAGCTGCCGCTATCCGCGCGGCGTCGAGTCGGCGCAGGACCTGTGGGAGCTCGTCGCCGCCGGCGCCGACGCGATCGGCCCGTTTCCGACCGACCGCGGCTGGGACCTCGAGCGCCTCTACGACCCCGACCCCGACGCGCCCGGCACGAGCTACGTGCGCGCGGGCGGCTTCGTCTACGACGCGCCGGACTTCGACGCGGCGTTCTTCGAGATCGCGCCGCGCGAGGCGCTGGTCATGGATCCGCAGCAGCGGCTCGTGCTCGAGACGGCGTGGGCGGCGCTCGAGGACGCGGCGATCGACCCGCAGCGGCTCGCGGGGTCGCAGACGGGCGTCTACATCGGGATCAGCTCGCAGGACTACGCGTCGATCCTGCCCGGCGTGGCCCCCGAGTACGAGGGCCTGCGGATGACCGGCGCGCTGACCAGCGTCGTCTCGGGCCGCGTGTCCTACGCCCTCGGGCTGCAGGGCCCCGGGGTGACGGTCGACACGGCGTGCTCCTCGTCGCTCGTCGCGCTGCATCTGGCCTGCCAGGCGCTGCGCTCGGGCGAGTGCTCGCTGGCGCTCGCCGGCGGCGTGACCGTGCTCTCCTCGCCGGGCATGTTCGTCGAGTTCAGCCGCCAGCGCGGGCTGGCCCCCGACGGGCGCAGCAAGGCGTTCGCGGCCGCCGCCGACGGGGCGAGCTGGGCCGAGGGGGCCGGCGTGCTCGTCGTCGAGCGCCTGTCCGACGCGCGCCGCCACGGTCGTCGCGTGCTCGGGCTCGTGCGCGGCACGGCGACCAACCAGGACGGCGCCAGCAACGGGCTGTCGGCGCCCAACGGCCCCTCGCAGGAGCAGGTCATCCGCCAGGCGCTGGCGAACGCGGACCTCGCCCCCGCCGAGGTGGACGCCGTCGAGGCGCACGGCACCGGCACGACGCTCGGCGACCCGATCGAGGCCGGCGCGCTGCTGGCGACGTACGGCCAGGGGCGCAGCGACGGGCCGCTGCGGCTGGGGTCGATCAAGTCGAACATCGGCCACTCGCATGCCGCGGCCGGCGTCGCGGGCGTCATCAAGATGGCCATGGCGATGCGCGCCGGCGTGCTGCCGCGGACGCTGCACGTCGACGCGCCGACGCCGCACGTCGACTGGTCGGCCGGCGAGATCGAGCTGCTGACCGAGGCGCTGCCGTGGCCGCGCGCGGGGCGAGCGCGCCGCGCGGGCGTGTCGGGCTTCGGGATCAGCGGGACGAACGCGCACGTCGTGCTCGAGGAGGCGCCGGAGGAGGAGCCGGCCGCCGGCGAGCCGCGCGCCGCGCCGGCCGTGCCGTGGGTGCTGTCGGCGAAGAGCGGGGGGGCGCTGCGCGCGCAGGCGCGGCGGCTGCGCGAGCACCTCGCCGACCGGCCGCAGCTCGCGCCGCTCGACGTCGGCTGGACGCTCGCGGCCGGCCGTGCGCGGCTGGCCCACCGCGCCGCGATCGCCGGCGCCGACCGCGCCGCCCTGCTCGCCGGCCTGGAGGCCGTCGCGCGCGGGCTGCCCGCCGACGCCGTCGCGACCGGAGCCGCGCGCGAGCCGGCGAAGGTCGCCTTCGTGTTCCCCGGCCAGGGCTCGCAGTGGCTCGGGATGGCGCTCGAACTGTGGGGCTCAAGCGACGTCTTCGCCGCGCGCATGCAGGCCTGCGCCGACGCGCTGCGCCCGCACGTCGGCTGGGAGCTGCGCGACGTCCTGGCCGGCGCGCCGGGCGCGCCCGCGCTGGAGCGCATGGACGTCGTCCAGCCCGCCTCGTTCGCCGTGTTCGTGTCGCTGGCCGCGCTGTGGCGCTCGCTCGGCGTCGAGCCGGCGGTCGTCGTCGGCCACTCGCAGGGGGAGATCGCCGCCGCGCACGTCGCCGGCGCGCTGTCGCTCGACGACGCCGCGCGGGTCGCCGCGCTGCGCAGCCGCGCGCTCGTGCAGCTCGCCGGCTCCGGCGGGATGCTGTCGGTCTTCCTGCCGGCCGAGGAGGTGCTCGAGCGGATCGCGCGCTGGGACGGCCGGCTGTCGCTGGCGTCCTACAACGGGCCGCGCTCGACGGTCGTCTCCGGCGAGCCGCAGGCGCTGCGCGAGCTGCTCGCCGAGTGCGATGCCGCCGGCGAGCGCGCGCGCCTGATCGCCGTCGACTACGCGTCGCACTCCGTGCAGATCGAGGCGATCCGCGAGCGGCTGCTCGACGACCTGCGCCCGATCGCCCCGCTCCGCGCCGAGGTCCCGATCGTGTCCACGACGACGGCCGCGCCGGTCGACGGCGAACGGCTGGACGCCGAGCACTGGTATCGCAACCTGCGCGAGCCGGTGCGCTTCGAGCAGGCGACGCGCGCGCTCGTGCAGGACGGCGTCACCGCGTTCGTCGAGTCCAGCCCGCACCCGGTCCTGACCTGGGCGGTGCAGGAGACCGTCGACGACGCGGCGCCCGAGCCCGACCGCGTCGCCGTCGTCGGCACGCTGCGCCGCGGCGAGGGAACGCTCGCGCGCTTCCTCGCGTCGGCCGGCGAGGCGTGGGTGCACGGCGTCGAGGTCGACTGGGAGGCCGCGTTCGCCGGGCGCAGGCCGCGGCGCGTCGGGCTGCCGACGTATCCGTTCCAGCGCACGCGCTTCTGGCTGGAGCAGCGCGCGCCCGCCGCCGGGGGGAGCGACTCGCTGACGGCGGCCGGCCTCGGCGCGGCCGAGCACCCGCTGCTCGGCGCCGCCGTCGAGCTCGCCGAGCGCGACGTGCGGCTGCTGACCGGCCGGCTGGCGCTCGACGGCCAGCCGGGGCTGGCCGACCACGAGCTGCTCGACGAGCTGCAGCTGTCGCCCGCCGCGTTCGCCGAGATCGCGCTGCGCGCCGCCGCCGAGGCCGGCTGCGACGCTCTCGACGAGCTGGCGCTCGCGGCGCCACTCGTCGTCGCGGCGCAGGGCGCCGTGCAGCTGCAGGCGACGGTCGGCGCGGCCGGCGCCGACGGGCGCCGCACGATCGAGATCCATGCCCGCCCCGGCGAGGACGGAGCGGGCTGGGTGCGCCACGCGGCGGGCACGATCGCGGCGGCGCCGCCCGCGACGGGCGGCGCGGCGGTCGACGACCCCGGCGCGTGGCCGCCGGCCGGCGCCGAGCCGCTCGACGTCGACGAGCTCTACGACCGGCTGGCCGGGCGCGGCGCGGCCTACGGCCCCGCCTTCCAGACCGTGCGGGCGGCCTGGCGGTCCGGCGACGAGCTCATCGCCGAGGTCGCGCTCGGCGAGCAGCAGGCGCCCGACGCGGCCCGCTTCGCGATCCATCCGGCGCTGCTCGACGGCGCGCTGCATCCGGCGCTGGCGCAGCACGACGCCGACGGTCTCGCGACGGCGGCGAGCTGGCGCGGCCTGCGCGTCCGGCGCCGCGGAGCGGCCGCGCTGCGCGTGCGCATCGCACGCAGCGGCGACGCCACGCTGCGGCTGACCGCGACCGACGAGCGCGGGCAGCCCGTGCTCGCCGTCGACGAGGTCGTGCTGCGTCCGCTTGCCGGCGCGCGGCGCGGGGGCGCGCTCGAGGCGCTGTACCGGGTGCGCTGGAGCCCGGCGCAGGCGCCCTCCTCCAACGGCACCCCGCTGCGGCTGTCCGTGCTCGGCGATGCCGGCGCAAGCGCGGGCGGCGCGGACGCCGCCGGCGGCGCGCGCTTCGAGCAGCTCGCCGCGTTCGCCGCGAGCGAGCCGCCGCCCGGCAGCGTGCTCGTCGCCGCGCCCGCCGACGTGCCGGCGGCGCTCGAGCTGCTGCAGGGCTGGGTCGCCGACGAGCGGCTGCACGACGCCCGCCTGGCCGTGCTCGTCCCCGGCGCGGCGGCCGTGCTCGACGGCGAGGCGCCGGACCCGCGTGCGGCGGCGATCCGCGGGCTCGTGCGCAGCGCGCAGTCCGAGCATCCCGGCCGCATCGTCTCGATCGACGCCGGCGCCGCCGCCGACGTCGGGCCGGCGCTGGCGACCGGCGAGGCCGAGGTCGCGGTGCGCGACGGCGCGGTGTTCGTGCCACGGCTGGCGCGAGCGCCCGCCGACACGCCGCCGCCGGCGGGCAGCTGGCGCCTGGCGCCCGAGCGCGCGGGCGCGCTCGGCGGCGCGACCCCCGCCGAGGGCGACGGCGACCGCCCGCTGCGCCGCGGCGAGGTGCGCCTGGCGATCCGGGCGGCCGGCGTGAGCTTCCGCGACGTGCTCGTGGCGATCGGCGTGCACGGCGCAGCGCTCGGCATCGAGGCGGCGGGCGTCGTCAACGAGGTCGCCTCCGACGTGCGCGCCCTGGCGCCCGGCGATCGCGGCATGGGCCTCGTGCCGGGCGCGTTCGGCCCGCTCGCCGTCGCCGACGCGCGCATGCTCGTGCCGATCCCCGCCGGCTGGGCGTTCGCGCAGGCGGCGACCGTGCCGCTCGCGCACGCCGCCGCCCAGCTCGCGCTCGTCGAGGTCGCGCGGCTGGCGCCCGGCGAGCGGGTGCTCGTCCACGCCGCGGCCGGCGG
>DASZOA010000433.1:0-3404 GCA_035551055.1 Solirubrobacteraceae bacterium | reverse complement strand
CGTCGCCCCGAAGGGGCCCGGCCATCTCGTGCGCCGCCAGTACCTCGAGGGCTCCGGCGTCCCGGGCCTGGTCGCGGTCGAGCAGGACGCGTCGGGCAACGCGCTCGCGCTCGCGCTCGCCTACGCCAAGGGCATCGGCTGCACGCGCGGCGGCGTCATCGAGACCTCCTTCAAGGACGAGACCGAGACCGACCTGTTCGGCGAGCAGGCGGTCCTGTGCGGCGGCGCGTCCGAGCTCGTGCAGGCGGGCTTCGAGACGCTCGTCGAGGCCGGCTACGACCCGAAGATGGCCTACTTCGAGTGCCTGCACGAGCTCAAGCTGATCGTCGACCTCATGTACGAGAAGGGCCTGGCCGGCATGCGCTACTCGATCTCCAACACCGCCGAGTACGGCGACTACACGCGCGGCAAGCGCGTCATCAACGACGACACGCGCGCGAACATGCGGCGGATCCTCGCCGAGATCCAGTCCGGCGACTTCGCGCGCGAGTGGATCGCCGAGAACCGCGCCGGCCAGGAGAGCTTCAAGCGCATGCGCGCCGAGCAGGCCGCCGCGCCGGTCGAGACGACCGGCCGCGAGCTGCGCTCGATGATGGACTGGATCGACACGGACTTCAGCGAGTAGTGGCGCGCGCTCGGCGGCCGGACGGGGCCATGTCAGAAAAAGCTCGTTGCACAAAAAGCTGCTGTGGCGTGAACTCGGGTTGACCCGTACTGTCCCTCCATGGTCGATCCCGCGTCCGGGCGACCGCTCCGACAGGGTGGCGCAGCTGCACCGCGACGGCTGGCGGCTGTCCTGCTCGCCGCGCTGGCGGCACTGGCGGCCTCACCGCCGACCGCCACGGCCGCACCGACGCTGACCTTCGCCGACGAGTTCAACGGGATCGGGCTGGACCGGACTCGCTGGAGTCACCGCGCGACCGGGCCGCGCTTCGACGCCGTCGTCACACCCGATGCGGTGTCGGTCGGGCGCGGCGTGCTGACGATCAAGACCTACACGCAGGCGGGCACGCACTACACCGGCATGATCGGAACGCAGCGGATCGGGTTGTTCGGCTTCGAGCAGACGTACGGCTACTTCGAAGCGCGGATGCGCTTCGCGAGCACGTCCGGCCAGTGGTCGGCGTTCTGGCTGCAGTCGCCGACGCTCGGGATGCCGCTCGGCGACCCGGCGACGGCCGGCGTCGAGATGGACGTCGCCGAGCACCGCGTGCGCTGCGTGACCGCGCCGGCGCCCACCCCGCCCGAGGTCTGCGCGCCCGACAGCGACATCTCCGACCGCATCCAGCAGGCGCTCATCTGGGACGGCTACGGGGCCGACTCGAAGTCGCTCGTGAAGCTCAGCGATCCGCTGCCGGGGCTCGGCAACGGCAGCTGGCACACGTGGACGCTGCGCTGGACGCCGACCGATCTGACCTTCTACTACGACGGCGTTCCGACGTGGTACATGACGGGCCCGATCTCGCGGCGCAGCCAGTACCTCGTCCTGAGCTCCGACGTCGGCGCGTTCTTCGCCGGCGCGATCCCCGCCGGCGGCTACGGATCGCGCGCGACGACGACGACGAGGCTCGAGGTCGACTACGTGCGCGTCTGGTCGCTGGGCTGACCGCGCTCGGCTACCCACTACACTCGTTCGCGCCGCCGCGACTGGCGTTCGGGTGGAGTTCACCACCGGGGAGCGGCGGAGAGGTTCTCACAGCCGCGCGCCTGGGCACGACCTTCACCCGCGACCGCACGACGGCTGCCGATGACGACGAGCACGCAGCACGAGATCCCCGAAGCGCTGAAGCCGGCCGACGGCCGCTTCGGCTGCGGTCCCTCGAAGGTGCGCCCGGCGCAGCTCGAGGCGCTGGCGCACGAGCACGCCCTCCTCCTGGGCACGTCGCACCGCCAGCGGCCCGTCCGCGCGCTCGTCGGCCGCGTGCGGGCCGGGCTCGCCGAGCAGCTCGGCGCGCCCGACGGCTACGAGGTCGCCCTCGGCAACGGCGGCACGACGGCCTTCTGGGATGCGGCCGCGCTCTCGCTCGTGCGCGCGCGCTCGCTGCACCTCAGCTACGGCGAGTTCAGCCGCAAGTTCTCCGACGTCACGCGCCGCGCGCCCTTCCTCGGCGAGCCGCTCGTCGTCGAGGCGCCGCCCGGCGACGCGCCGCAGCCGGTCGCCGATCCGGCCGCCGACGCGATCTGCTGGGCGCACAACGAGACGTCGACCGGCGTCATGCTCCCGGTCGCGCGCCCCGTCGGCGGCGACGACGCGCTCGTTCTGGTCGACGCGACCTCGGGCGCCGGCGGGCTGCCGCTCGATGCCCGGCAGGCCGACGCGTACTACTTCGCGCCGCAGAAGTGCTTCGCCTCCGACGGCGGGCTGTGGCTGGCGCTGCTCAGCCCCGCCGCGATCGAGCGCATCGAGCAGATCGCGTCGACCGATCGCTGGATCCCGGAGTTCCTCAGCCTGCGCACCGCGCTGGCCAACTCGCGCCGCGACCAGACGCTCAACACGCCGGCGCTCGCGACGCTCGTGCTGCTCGCCGAGCAGCTCGACTGGATGCTCGCCAACGGGGGCCTGAAGTGGTGCGTCGCGCGCACGAGCGCGTCGTCCGAGCGGCTCTACGGCTGGGCCGAGACCTCGCCCTACGCGAGCCCGTTCGTCGCCGACCCGGCGAAGCGCTCGCTCGTGGTCGGCACGATCGACTTCGCCGACGCGGTCGACGCCGCGCGCGTCGCGGCGACGCTGCGCGCCAACGGGATCGTCGACGTCGAGCCCTACCGCAAGCTCGGGCGCAACCAGCTGCGCGTCGGGATGTTCCCGGCGGTCGACCCCGCCGACGTGGAGGCGCTGACCGCCTGCGTGGACTGGGTCGTCGGGCGCGCGGAGGCGGGGTGATGGCCGAGCGCGTGCTCGTCGCCGAGGAGATCGGCAGGTCCGGGCTGGACCTGCTGCGGGTGGCGGGCCTGGACGTCGACATCGCCAACGGGTGGTCGCGCGAGCAGCTCGCCGAGCGGATCGGCGACTATGACGCGCTGCTGATCCGCTCGGCGACGAAGCTCGACGCCGACCTCATCGCCCGCGGGACGAGGCTGCGCGCGATCGCCCGCGCCGGCGTCGGCATCGACAACATCGACGTCGCGGCGGCGACGAAGCGCGGCATCATCGTCGCCAACGCGCCGCGCTCGAACATCGTCACGGCGGCCGAGCACACGATGGCGCTGCTGCTCGCGCTCGCACGCAACATCCCGCAGGCACACGCCGCGCTGACCGCCGGTCGCTGGGAGCGCAGCGCCTTCACCGGGGTCGAGCTGATGGACAAGACGCTCGGCATCCTCGGCTTCGGCCGGATCGGTCAACTCGTCGCGATGCGGGCGAAGGGCTTCGGGATGCGGGTCGTCGCCTACGACCCCTACGTCGC
>DASZOA010000432.1:0-2639 GCA_035551055.1 Solirubrobacteraceae bacterium | reverse complement strand
CCCGCGCGCGCAGGCGTTGCAGGCGCCGCAGGAGATCGGAAACGGCACGACGACGCGGTCGCCGACCTCGAGGTTGGACACCCCGCGGCCGGTCTCGACGACCTCGCCCATGAACTCGTGGCCGAGGATGTCGCCCTTGCGCATCGCCGGGATGTAGCCGTCGTAGAGGTGCAGGTCCGATCCGCAGATCGCGGTCGAGGAGATCTTCACGATCGCATCGCGCTCGTTGAGGATCTTCGGGTCCGGGACGTTCTCGACCGAGACCTTGTTGCGGCCCGACCAGACGGTCGCCCTCATGACGCACCTCCCACGCCGGCCGCCGCCAGCTCGTCCTGGGTCAGTGGGTGCGCCGGCCGCGGCTTGAGCTGGCGCCGGCTGAGCTGGCCCTCCGGCGCGCCGTCGGAGCGCGCGACCTCGCCCGTCTCGGCGATCTGCTTGAAGCGGCGCAGGTCGTCCTTGGTCTGGATCGCCGGCTCCTCTCCGAAGAGCTTGGCGATCAGCACGCCGACCGCTCCGCCGGGGGCGTCGTAGCGCAGCTCGACGTGCACCTCGGTGCCCTGGTCGCCGGGCGCGGGCTTGAACGTGACCGAGCCGGAGTTCTCGACCTTCGCGCCCTCCAGCGAGCGCCAGGCGATCCGCTCGCCGGGAACGTCCTCGGTGATCTCGGCGTCCCACTCGACGCTCATCCCGAGCGGGCCGCGCGCCTTCCAGTGCGACCGGTTCGGGTCCGTCGAGCGGACCTCCTCGAGGTGGGCCATGAAGCGCGGGAAGCTCTCGACGTCGCGCCAGGACTCGTACAGCTCGCCGCGGTCGCGCCGCACGGTGACGGCCGCCTTGACATGCATCGGCTTGTCCTCCATCTGCTGTGTCTGCTCCTCGCGCCCGAGGCGCAGGCTGTCGATCAGGTCGGCCGCGAAGACGCCCGCCACGGCGCCGGCGGCGGCGAGCGTGCGTCCCGGCCGGTCGCTGCGGGAGCGCAGCGCCGCGCCGAGCAGCGCGAGGTCGACGGTGTCGCCGGCGACGCGCGCCCACAGCCACGTGCTGGCCACGCGGCGCCCGCTGATGATGCCGACCCCGGCGGCGATCTCGCGCAGGCCGACGGACCGCATCCAGATGCGGCTGGTGGCGTCGTCGCGCACGCCGATCAGCCGGCTCACGCGGCCCGGGGCGAGCACCTGCGGGATCCCGAGCGCGAGGCTGAACACGCCCAGGCCGCGGGCGAGCGGCAGCTCGATGCCGCCGCCGGAGTCGGTCGGCCGGGCGCTCATCGCGCGACCTGCTCGACGCCGTCGGTGGCGAGGATCGCGACCTTCAGGTCGCGAGGTTCGTCCGCCATGCTGGCTCCTTCGGTGGGGGTCTCGATCGCACCGCCGTCCCACGCGGTCTCGAAAGAGGGGTAGGCCGGATCGGCCCGGCGCAAACGCGCAGTTGGCGCGCGCGCGGTCCGCGCATGGTGGGGGTTCGAGCCGGCGTGAGGCGCCCGCCGGGCGCCACTAGCATGCGGCCGGTGAACGTCACGCTTCCGGACGGCACCGAGCTCGAGCTGCCCGACGGCGCGACCGGCGCCGACGCCGCCGCCGCGATCGGCCGCGGGCTCGCGCGCGCGGCGCTCGCCGTGCGCCAGGACGGCGAGGTGCGCGACCTCGCGCGACCGCTCGTGCCCGGCGAGCCGCTGGAGATCGTCACGCCGAAGTCCGACGGCGCGCTCGAGCTGATCCGCCACGACGCCGCCCACGTGCTCGCGACCGCCGTCATGGAGCTCTACCCGGGCGTGAAGATCTCGATCGGGCCGCCGATCGAGAACGGCTTCTACTACGACTTCGAGTTCCCGGAGGGCGTGACGGTCTCCGACGCGGACTTCGAGCGCATCGAGCAGCGGATGCGCGAGCACATCGACGCCGACGAGCCGTTCGTGCGCGAGGACGTCGGCGTGCAGCAGGCGCTCGAGCGCTTCCGCGCCGAGGGCCAGGACTACAAGGTCGAGCTGATTGAGGACCTCGTCGCCAGCGACGGCGTCGACTCCGTCAGCCTCTATACGAACGGCCCGTTCACCGATCTGTGCCGCGGGCCCCACGCGCCCTCGACGAAGCGCATCAAGGCCGTCAAGCTGCAGTCCGTCGCCGGCGCCTACTGGCGCGGCGACCCCACCCGCCGGCAGCTCACCCGGATCTACGGCACGGCGTTCTTCTCCAGGGAGGATCTCGCCGCCCACCTCGAGCGCCTCGAGCAGGCGCGCGCGCGCGACCACCGCAGGCTCGGCAGGGAGCTCGGCCTGTTCCTGTTCAGCGAGCTGTCGCCGGGATCGCCGTTCTGGCAGCCCCCGGGGACGGCGATCTGGAACGCCCTCTCGGACCTCTGGCGCGAGGAGAACGCCCGCCGCGGCTACCGCGAGGTCCGCACGCCGATTCTCTACGACGTCGAGCTGTGGAAGCGGTCGGGCCACTGGGACAAGTACCAGGACAACATGTACTTCACGGAGGTCGAGGACCGCCCGATGGGCCTCAAGCCGATGAACTGCCCGGCCCACATCCAGCTGTACGCCGACGAGCGGCGCTCGTACCGCGACCTGCCGATCCGCTACTCGGAGGCCGGGCTGGTGCACCGCCACGAGCCCAGCGGCACGTTGCACGGGCTCATGC
>DASZOA010000431.1:0-5496 GCA_035551055.1 Solirubrobacteraceae bacterium | reverse complement strand
CGTCGACGACGTGCACACGACCGGGGCGACGCTCGACGCCTGCGCCCGGGCGCTGCGCGAGGCGGGCTGCGAGCGGGTCGCGGCCGTGTCGTGGGCGCGCACGCTCGACGATCGTTTCTGTTGAAGGCGACCGCCGGCGGGCGTACCATCGCATCTCGCACGTCCGTTCGACAGAGAGGACTTCGAGATGCAGATCGAGGTCAAGGGCCGCAACGTCCACGTCAACGACGAGCTGCGTGAGCTGGTGGAGCGCAAGTTCCGCAAGGTGGCCGCCCAGGTCTCCGACCTTGCCCGGATGGAGGTCGAGTTGCGCGAGGAGCGCAACCCGGCGATCCCTGAGTCCCAGGTCGCCGCGGTGACGCTGTACCTCAAGCGCGTCACGCTCCATGCCGAGTGCTCCTCGCGCGAGATGAAGCACGCGATCCGCCTCTGTTCGGACGAGCTCTCGCGCCAGGTCAAGCGCCACCGCGAGAAGCGCCGCCGCCGCCGCGAGGCGCGCGGGACGGGCCCGCAGCCGGCCCTCTAGCCGGTCCCCGACACCTGCCGACAGGCTGCGTCGACGCGGCGGACGAGGCCCGCCGCGTCGGTATCCTGACCCGCATGGCTCTCCTGGACCGCGCCCTCCGCATGGGCGAAGCCAAGCAGTTCAAGCAGTTCGAGAAGCGCGTCGGCCGGATCAACGACTACGAGCCCGAGCTGGAGCTCGAGTCCGACGAGGAGCTGCGCGAGCGGATGGATTCGCTGCGCGAGCAGGCGCGCAACGGCGCCAAGCTCGACGACCTGTTGCCCGAGACGTTCGCGATCGTCCGCGAGGTCGGCAAGCGCACGATGGGCATGCGCCACTTCGACGTGCAGCTGATCGGCGGGATGGTGCTGCACTCCGGCGCGATCGCCGAGATGAAGACCGGCGAGGGCAAGACGCTGACGGCGACGCTCGCCGTCGTGCTCAACTCCCTGCCCGGCACCGGCGTGCACCTGGTCACCGTCAACGACTACCTCGCCCGCCGCGACGCCGAGTGGATGAGCCCGATCTACAACCCGCTCGGCGTCAAGGTCGGCGTGCTGCAGAACATGCAGCCCGTCCAGGACAAGCTCGCCGCCTACGCCGCCGACGTGACGTACGGGACGAACTCCGAGTTCGGCTTTGACTACCTGCGCGACAACATGGCCGGCTCGCTCGAGGAGAAGGTCCAGCGCGGCCACCCGTACGCGATCGTCGACGAGGTCGACAACATCCTCATCGACGAGGCGCGCACGCCGCTGATCATCTCCGGCGCGCCCGAGCAGGCCGCCGACCTCTACCAGCAGTTCGCCAAGCTCGCCAAGCGGATGGTCCCCGGCAAGAAGCCCGAGGGGATGGACCCGCGGCTGAAGAAGGACTTCGTCGCCGACTACGACTACGAGTTCGAGGAGAAGCACAAGACGGTCTCGGTGACCGAGCAGGGCGTCGCGAAGGCCGAGAAGTTCCTCGGCATCTCGCACCTGTACCGCGCCGAGAACGGGCCGCTCGTCAACCACCTCCAGCAGGCGCTCAAGGCCGAGTCGCTGTACAAGCGCGACGTCGACTATGCCGTCATCGACGGCGAGGTGATGATCATCGACGAGTTCACCGGGCGCATCCTCGAGGGGCGGCGCTGGTCGGAGGGCCTGCACCAGGCGATCGAGGCCAAGGAGGGCGTGCACGTCCAGGAGGAGAACCAGACGCTCGCGACGATCACGCTGCAGAACTACTTCCGCCTCTACGAGAAGCTCGCCGGCATGCCCGGCACCGCCCTCACCGAGGCGACCGAGTTCATGAAGATCTACAAGCTGCCGGTCGTCGAGATCCCGACGAACGTGCCGATGATCCGCAGCGACCGCAACGATCAGGTCTACAAGACCAAGGCCGGCAAGTGGGTCGCCGTCAGCCGCGAGATCATCGAGCGGCACGAGGCCGGCCAGCCGGTCCTCGTCGGCACCGTCTCGGTCGAGGTCTCCGAGCTGTTGTCGGGCATGCTGTCCAAGCACGGCGTCAAGCACGTCGTCCTGAACGCCAAGCCCGAGTTCGCCCAGCGCGAGGGCGAGATCGTCGCCGAGGCCGGCCAGCCCGGCGCGGTGACGATCGCCACGAACATGGCCGGCCGCGGCGTCGACATCAAGCTCGGCGGCAACCCCGAGCACCTGACGCAGGTCGAGCTGGCGAAGATGGGCCTCAAGCCCGGAGACCCCGACTACGAGGCGCGCTTCGACGAGGTGCTGCCGAAGATCGAGCGGCGCGTCGAGGCCGACCGGGAGAAGGTGCTGGCGGCCGGCGGCCTGTACATCGTCGGCACCGAGCGCCACGAGTCGCGGCGCATCGACAACCAGCTGCGCGGCCGCTCGGGCCGGCAGGGCGATCCCGGCGAGTCGCGCTTCTTCCTCTCCGCCGAGGACGACCTCGTGCGCCTGTTCGCCGGCGACCGCATCTACCGGATCCTCGACCGCCTCGGCAGCGTCGACGAGGAGGGCCACGAGGAGCCGATCGAGGCCGGCATGCTCTCCAAGCAGATCGAGAAGGCGCAGAAGAAGGTCGAGGAGCAGAACTTCCTGCAGCGCAAGCGCGTGCTCGAGTACGACGACGTCATGAACGAGCAGCGCCGCGTCGTCTACAAGTTCCGCGACGAGATCCTCGAGGGCAAGGACATGGGCGGTCAGGTGCGCGAGGAGATCGCCAACGTCATCGAGCGCACCGTCGCCGAGTTCACCCCCGGCGACTACATCGAGGACTGGGACCTCGACGGGCTGCGCACCGCGCTGGACGACATCTTCCCGGTCGAGATGCTCGCTCCCGACGAGCTGACGCCCGAGGAGACCGACCGCGAGGTGCTGATCGACGGGATCACCGAGAGGGCGCTCGAGCTGTACGACGAGCGCGAGCAGGAGCTCGGCGACGAGATCATGCGCGCGGTCGAGCGCTACCTGCTGCTGCAGTTCATCGACACGCGCTGGCGCGAGCACCTCTACGACATGGACTACCTGCGCGAGGGCATCCACCTGCGCGGCTTCGCCCAGATCGAGCCGATCGTCGCCTACAAGAACGAGGCCTTCACGCTGTTCGCCGATCTGATGAACACGATCTGGTCGGACTTCACGCGGATGGTGTTCAACCTCGAGTTCGAGGTCGACGCCGGCGACGGCGCCGGCGATCCCGACCAGATCGGACCGCGGCGGCCGGCTCCGGGCCGGGGCGCAGGCGCCGGCCGCGTGACGTACTCGGGCGGCTCGGCGGCCGAACCGAGCGCGCTGGCGGTCGCGGCCGGCGCGGGCGGCGGCGCCGTGGAGGGCTACTACGAGGAGGACGAGCTGCCGCGGCCCGTCGAGCAGCGCGTGCTCGCCGAGGAGGAGCAGATCGGCCGCAACGCCCCGTGCTGGTGCGGCTCGGGCAAGAAGTTCAAGAAGTGCCACGGCGCGTAGCGCGCCGGCGCGCGTGCCAGGGCGCGTAGCGCCGGCGCTGACGCCGACCGGCCGCGTTTGGCATCCGCCCCGGCCGGCCATCCTCTCGTCGAGGATGCGGTTGGTCGTCGATAACAGCACCGGGGGCGACGCGCAACTCGCTGCCAGCGTCGCCGAGGGGCTGCGCGCGCGCGGTTACGACGTGGAGCTGCGCGAGCCCGAGCCGTCGTCGATGTTCGACACCGCCGTGCACGTCGTCTCGACCGGGATCGTGCTGCGCGTCGACGAGCGGCCGCCGCACGAGAAGCTCGGCGAGATCTCCGAGGTCGTGCGCGACGCGCTGATGCGCCATCCCAGCCTGCGCCGCCGCACGCGCGCCGTGCCGCTCGCGCTCGGCGCGAGCGGGCAGGTGCTCACCTGGATCGATGTCTTCGGCTGACGCCCGTCAGGCCCCGTCCTCGAGCTCCCTGCGGAACGTCGCCGACGGGTAGACGCTCGCCCCGGCCGCCCGGACCTGGTCGGAGAGCACCCCGTCGGACGTCACGACGCGCACCACGGTCGGATCGGGTGCGGCGCGCACGCGGCGCACGATCTCGTCGTCTGCGGAGTCGGGCCGCGCTCGCTCGGCGTGCGCGACCTCGATGACGCTGGAGCTGATCGCCGGCCGCGGCGGCTGCTCGAAGACGACGGTCACGTCGGCGCCGCCCGCCGCGGCCCAGCGCTCGAGCAGATCCACGAGGCGGACCATCGCGCCGTGCCGGTCGCGCCACCAGCCGTCGGGACGGGTGCCGATGACGTTCATGCCGTCGACGATCCAGCGCATCGCGCTCACATCCTGACGCGGCGGCCGCCGCGCGGCCACACCCTGAATCAAGCCGCGCGGTGGGTTCGAACCCACGAGCCGCGCTGCTGGGGCACTTGCACCCGTCGCGCCTGTGCTTTACGGTGAATCGCGCGATGACCTCCACGGCCAACATGATGTTCACGCTGATCGACGGCGCGTCCGGCGCCGGAAGCGTGTCGTGCCGGCCGCGGACGGAGCTTGCACAGCGCGCCACCGACGCGACCAGCGGCGTCTAGCGGGAGGTCGACCTCATGGCTCCCGCGACGTTCGCGGGAGCCGCGCTCCAGGCCCGCAACGGGCGTGGAGCGGCGTGGAACCGCGACTCGGTCATCATCGCCATCCGCGAGTGGGTGGCCACATACGGCGAGCCGCCCCGGGCGGCCGACTGGAACCCGTCGTCGGCGAAGTGGTCCGGCCAGCCGTGGCGCATCGAGCGCTATCGCGCCGGCCGCGCCGACGGATCTCCCTGGCCGGCGCTGAACTCCGCCAAGCGTCCGTTCGGCGGGTCGCTCAGCGAGGCGATCCGGGCGGCGGGCTTCGAGCCGGCCCGGCCGGGGCCCCGGCGGCGCACCGAGGTCGATCCCGAGCAGGCGCACCGGGCGGTCATGAGCCCGGAGGCGCGCGCGATGCTCGCGGCTGCGCTCGCGCAGGCGCGCGAGGCCGAGCGGCGCGTCGCGCTGCTCGAGACGCGGCTGGAGCGCGTCGCCGAGCCGAAGGTCGTGCGCGAGCGCGTCGTCGACGACGCGGCGCTCGCCCGCGCCGAGCGCCGCGCGACGACCGCGGAGGCGAAGGTCGCCGCGCTCGCGACCGACGCCCGCGAGCGGGTCGCGGTCGCGCGCATGGCCGCCGCCGAGGCACGCTCGACGGCCAAGCGGCTGGCGGCGAAGCTCGAGCGCGCGGAGGCGACGATCGGGACGCTGAGCGGCGAGCGCCGCCGGCTCGAGGCGGCGGGCGACCGCCGTGCCGCGGCGGACGCCGAGCTGCGGGCGGCACGCGCCGAGCGCGAGCTGCGCGAGACCGTCGGCGCGCTGCGCGGCGAGGCGCGCCGGCTGACGGCGGCCGAGCTCGCCGAGCTGAGGACGCGGGGGCCAAGCGGCCCGGCGGTCATGGCGGAGGCGCTCGCGGCGCTCGCCGCGGCGCGCCGGACGAACAACCCGACGCGGATGCAGGACGCGCTGCGGCGCGTCGCGCAGGCGGCCGTGACGTGGCAGGAGCGGATCTGAAGGCGGTCCGCTCCTGCC
>DASZOA010000430.1:0-1562 GCA_035551055.1 Solirubrobacteraceae bacterium | reverse complement strand
AACGCCACGCAGGTCGCGCTGTACCCGCTCGTGCTCGGCGGCGTGGCGATCCTCGCCTCGATCATCGCGACGTTCGCGGTGAAGTCGCCGACGGGCAACGTCGAGCGCGCGCTCTACCAGGGGCTGATCCTGTCGGGCGTCATCGCCGCGGCGACCTTCTATCCCGTCACGACGTGGATGATGGACGGCCTGCAGACGCGCAACGCCGAGCCGGGGGAGGTCTTCGTGCCGTCCGTCGGCGACCTGTACCTCTGCTCGCTGATCGGCCTCGCGGTCACGGCGCTGCTGTTCGTGATCACCGACTACTACACCTCGACGCGCTTCGGCCCGGTGCGCAAGACCGCCGCCGCCTCGCAGACCGGCCATGCGACGAACATCATCTCGGGGCTGGCGCAGGGCATGCAGGCGACGGCGCTGCCGGCGCTCGTGCTCGCGCTGGGCATCTATGGCGCCTACGAGCTCGGCGGGATCTACGGCATCGGCGTCGCCGTCATGGGCCAGCTCAGCCTGACCGGCCTGATCGTCGCGCTGGACGCCTTCGGCCCGATCACCGACAACGCCGGCGGCATCGCCGAGATGGCCGAGATGCCCGAGGACGTGCGCGACGTCACCGACCCGCTCGACGCGGTCGGCAACACGACGAAGGCGGTCACGAAGGGCTACGCGATCGGCTCGGCCGTGCTCGCCGCGCTCGTGCTCTTCGCCGCGTTCCAGATCGAGCTGCGCGACGAGCTGACGGCGGCCGGCGAGGAGGAGGTCCAGTTCCTCATCAACACGCCGGAGGTGCTCATCGGCCTGCTCGTGGGCGGCATGATGGTCTACCTCTTCGGCGCGCTGTCGATGGAGTCCGTCGGCCGGGCCGGCGGCGCCGTCGTCGAGGAGGTCCGGCGCCAGTTCCGCGAGAAGCCGGGGATCATGGAGGGCAGCGAGCGGCCCGACTACGCGACCTGCGTCGACATCGTCACGAAGGTCGCCCAGCGCGAGATGATCCTCCCGGCGATGATCCCGATCGTCTTCACGCTGGTCGTCGGCCTGCTCAGCGTGGAGGCGCTCGGCGGGCTGCTGATCGGCGTCATCGCCGTCGGCCTCTTCGTCGCGGTGTCGATGACCGCCGGCGGCGGCGCGTGGGACAACGCCAAGAAGCTCATCGAGGACGGCGAGTTCGGCGGCAAGGGCTCAGACGCGCACGCGGCGTCGGTCACCGGCGACACCGTCGGCGATCCCTACAAGGACACCGCCGGCCCGGCGATCAACCCGATGATCAAGGTCGCGAACATCGTCGCGATTCTGATCATCCCCCTCGTCGCGTAGCGCCTGAGCGGCCCTCGCGGCGCCTGCGCGCACCGACTGAGCCGCCCTAGCGGCGCCTGGCCGCACCGACGAGCAGGGCCCGTGCTGGCGCACTGTGCCCTGCTCGTCGGTGCGCGCAGGCGCCGCGAGGGCCGCTCAGCCGCCACGCGAGGACGGGGGCGGGAGCGCCACAGCTCGGGCGCGTTGCGTCATGGCGGGGCGCGGCGCTCGGCGGCGCTGACCCCTACCGGCGCGACCAGGGCGTCACGACG
>DASZOA010000429.1:0-2708 GCA_035551055.1 Solirubrobacteraceae bacterium | reverse complement strand
GCACAGCGCATCCGCACGCTGTCGTTCTCGCGCGTCGTGCGCGCCGCGCTGCTCGGCGACGGCGGCGGGCTGCGCAGCCTCGTCGAGCGCTTCCACTACCCGCGGCTCGGACCCGGCCAGATGTGGGAGGCGATGGCGGCCGAGATCGTCGGCGCCGGCGGCCAGGTGCGGCTGAGCTCGAGGGTGACGCGAATCGAGCTGCGCTCGGGCCGCGTCGCGGCGGTCCATGCCGGCGGGCAGCGGATCGCGGTGTCGAACGTCATCTCGTCGCTTGCGCTGCGCGATGTCGTGGCGCTCGCCGACCCGCCGGCGCCCGCGGTGGTGCGCCGCGCCGCGGCGGGCCTGCGCTACCGCGACTTCCTCACGGTCGCGCTCGTGGTGCGCGGCGCGGACCTGTTTCCCGACAACTGGATCTACGTGCACGATCCCGGCGTCCGCGTCGGGCGGATCCAGAACTTCCGCGCCTGGAGCCAGGCGATGGTGCCCCACCCCGAGCGCACGTGCGTCGGCCTGGAGTACTTCTGCTTCGCGGGCGACGAGCTGTGGTCGGCCGGCGACGACGAGCTCGTCGCGCGCGCCACGCGCGAGCTCGACGCGATCGGCCTTGCCGGCGCGGATCGCGTCGAGACGGGCCACGTCGTGCGCGTGCCGCGCGCCTACCCGATCTACGACGCCGACTACGAGGCGCGTCTCGCGACGATCCGCGCCTGGCTGGAGGGGATCGCCAACCTGCAGCAGATCGGCCGCAACGGCCTGCACCGCTACAACAACTCCGACCACTCGATGCTCACCGCGCTGCGCGCCGTCGAGAACGCGTGCGGCGGTGCGCAGCACGACCTATGGGCGGTCAACGCCGACGCCGAGTACCACGAGGAGGCGCGGCGGGCAGCCCAGCCCTACCGCGTCGCGCCCGAGACGCCCGCGCTGCGCACCGGCGACGGGCTCGCCGTCGCCGGGCAGTCGATCGAGTAGACGCGCCACTCGTCGGCGCGCGCCGCGAGCGTGCCGACCGCGCGGACGGAGTCCTGCAGCGCACGCGGCGCCCGCTCGCCGACGACGAACGCGCCCGACAGCCGCGGCCGCTCGCCGAAGCTGACGACCTGCGACAGCGCCGCGTCGAGCTCCCAGGCGAGCGCGGTCCGCACGAGCGTGTCGCTCGTCGCCAGCCGGCCGCAGGCCAGCAGCCGCTCGCGCCCGAGCGTCCGCACGAGCGCGCGCAGCCGAGCGTGCGAGTCGCCGATCTGCGCCGCGCGGCTCCACCCCTGCGCCGCGTCACCGACGCGGCCGGGCAGCCCGGCCGCGGTCACGACGGCCGCCGCGAGCACGAGCGCGAGCGCCGCTCGCGGGACGCGCGGGCGGGCGAGCAGCGCGGCGAGCCCGGCGCCGCCGAGCACCCCGGCGACCGCCGCGGCGGGCGTCATGAAGCGCGGCAGCCCGGCGAAGCCCGCCGTCGTCATCGCCGCGACGATGGCGATCCAGCCCAGCGCGCCGGCGCCGAGCACCCGCGCGGCGCGGTCGCGCAGCGCGACCAGCGCGAGCGGCCAGGCGACCGCGAGCGGCAGCGCCGCCGCCCACGCGAGCGCCTCGAGCGGGTCGCTCGTGCCCGTCTGCGCGCGCTGCGCGCCGCCTCCGTCGAAGAGGAGCAGGTTCGGGACGAGCCACAGCGCGGGCACGCCGAGCGCGGTCACGACGACGAGCGGCCGCGCGCGCGGCTCGCCGCGCCAGCACCACAGCCCGTACACGACGAGCAGCGGCCACCCCTCGGGACGCACGAGCGCCGCCAGCGTCCCGAGCGCAAGCGCGCTCCGCGTGCGGCGCGCGATCCCGGCGCGGACCGCGCCGAGCACGAGCGCGACGAGCAGCGGCTCGGACATGCCGCCGGCCACCTGGCGGCCCCAGTGGGTCACCTCGTCGGCCAGCAGCACGAGCGAGCCCACCGCGAACGCGCCCGCGGCGAGCCGCAGCGCGGCCGGCCGCCCCGCCGAGAGCCGGTGGGCGAGCTCGGCGGCGAGCACGAGCGACACGAGCCAGGCCGCGCGTACGAGCACGAGCCACAGCTGCGGGGCGGCGTCGCCCGCGAGCGACAGCAGCGCCGCGACGGCGACGGGCAGCGGCTTCCACGCCGGGCCGGTCGTCGCATCGAGCTGGAGCTGCGCAAGCTCGCGTCCCCAGACGAGCCACGCCCACGCGTCGTAGACCGGCTCGGCGACGACGACCAGCGACGCGGCCGCGAGCGCGAGGGCGAGCGCGAGGACGCAGATGAGTCGGCCGGTCGTCATGGCGCAACGCGTTAGGCTGCCCTAAGATGCGCCGCCACGCCAGCCCGAACGACCGAGGAGGATCGCAGAGGATGGTATTGGCGCGACGTCTTGCGCCGCTCGCCGCGCTCGTCGCGCTGCTCGCGGGCCTGGCGGCATGCGGCTCGTCCGACGACGACAACGCGATCACGCTGTACTCCGGGCGGATCGAGCCGATCATCGGACCGGCGATCGAGCAGTACGAGCAGGCGTCCGGCGTCGAGGTCAGGACCCGCTACGGCGACAGCCCGTCGCTGGCGTCGACGATCGTCGAGGAGGGCGCCAACTCGCCGGCCGACGTGTTCTTCGCGCAGGACGCGGGGTCGCTCGGCGCGGTCGAGAAGCGCGGCCTGCTGCTCGAGCTGCCGGCCGACATCCTCGCCAAGGTGCCCAAGGCCTACCGCTCGGAGG
>DASZOA010000428.1:0-9727 GCA_035551055.1 Solirubrobacteraceae bacterium | reverse complement strand
TCGCAGACCACCGGCTCCCCGCCCGCCTGCCGCACGTCCTCCGCGGGATCGGGGTTGCGGATCAGCGAGATCACCTCGTCGCCGCGACCGCTCACCAGCCGCGTAAGCCGCAGCGCGATCTGGCCGTGGCCTCCGGCGATGGCGACCCGCATCGCGCTGATGCTAATCGGTTGTGCCGGAGCCGCCGAGGCCCGCGACAGCAGGCCGACGAAGGACGCCGGTCTGCTCGACTCAGTCGGCGGTTCGTACGAGGACCGAGTCGCCGGCGCGCAAACTCGCCTTCGTCGTCCAGACCCTGCAGCGGTGGTGTGAGAGGCCGGATGAATGCGGGGGCCGTGGACGCGACGCCCGGCTCGTACCGTGCCGGAGCCGCGGTCGCCGGAGTCCTCGGCGTCAAGCGACGACGAGGTACCGACGCCGGCGCATGGCGCGGCGAACGCGGCCGGCGTCTGTACCTCGTCGTCGCTTGACGCCGAGGACTCCGGCGACCGCGGCTCCGGCACGAGCCGGCCGTCGCGTCCACGACCTCCGCGTTCATCCGGTGTCTCACACGCCGACCGGCGAACTATGCGGAAGCGCCCCCGCCGTCAACGATTAGCATCAGGCGGATGCGGGTCGCCATCGCCGGAGGCCACGGCCAGATCGCGCTGCGGCTTACGCGGCTGGTGAGCGGTCGCGGCGACGAGGTGATCTCGCTGATCCGCAATCCCGATCACGCGGAGGACGTGCGGCAGGCGGGCGGGGAGCCGGTGGTGTGCGACGTCGAAGCCGCGAGCGAGAACGAGATCGCCGCGGTGATCAGCGGCGCCGAGGCGGTGGTCTTCGCGGCGGGCGCCGGCCCCGGGAGCGGCCCGGCCCGCAAGGAGACGATGGACTACGGCGGCGCAGTGAAGCTGATCGGGGCTGCCAAGGCTGCCGGGGTGGGGCACTACGTCATGGTCAGCTCGATGGGCGCCGACCCCGACAGGCAAGGCGGCGACACATTCAGCGTCTACCTGCGCGCGAAGGGTCGCGCCGACGCGGAGCTCGCGGCGAGCGGGCTCGACTACACGATCATCCGGCCCGGCAGGCTCAGCGACGAGCCGGGCAACGGCCGCGTCAGGCTGGGCGAGCAAGTGCCCAACGGGGAGGTGCCGCGGGACGACGTGGCCGCCGTGCTGGCGGAGGTGCTGCGCGCGCCCGGGACGCAGGGCAGGAACCTCGGCCTGATGTCGGGAGACACGCCCGTCGCGGAGGCCGTCGCCTCGCCCGAGTAGGCACCCCAGTACCGGTCCGGCCGCTTCCGGGAGCTCTCGCGCGCACTCGACGCGATCAGCGACTGGGTGCTCTGCGACCGACCGGCTTGCCGAGCGCACGCAGGGCGGTCTGGGCAGCCGCACCGTCGACGAAGGACCCCGCGCGCGGTCTCTTATGAGCCGCCGCCGCCGCGCGGGCGATCATCCGTTGCCTGCGTCCCGGTGGGCTCTACTGCGTCATCGATCCGGGCCCGCCGTGGTTCAACGCGCTCACGGCCGAGCTCGCGCGGCGAACCGACCCCGGCTGGATCGGCTTCCACAGCCCCGACGAGTACCGCGAGCTGCTGCACGCCGCGGGCTTCGCGCGGGTGCGCTGGGAGGAGTTGCTGCCCGGATTCGGGCTCGTCACGGCGCAGAAGCCACCATACGTCGGCGGCCGCGTCGCCCGCACCCACCACCGCCTGACCTCGAACCGCGCCCGTCGGGGGCGTGCGCAACGCCGCGCGACCAGCGGAGCGATCGCCAGACGCATCGTCTTCACGCGCGTCCTGGCGCCTGCGACCGCGTGTCAGCCGCGAGCGACCAGCGGCTCGGCGTCTCAGGTGGCCGCCGTGCTGCGTGCGATCGCCTCGAAGGGCGGCGGTCCGAGGACGTCGATGCTCGGGTCGGTCGCGGCCACGCCGACGAGGCGAGGGATGTCGGCTGGGCGCTCGGCGTCGGCGTGCGACTGCGCGGGATCGCTCGCGGCACGGAAGAACGCCTCGCCGCTGCCGGGCGTCATGAGTGCGAGCAGGTGCGCGGACGGCGACACGACGAGGAGCGCATGCGGCACGCCGCGTGGCGCCAGAAGGAATCCGCCCGCACCGACGCGCCGCTCCTCGCCGGCGACGTGGACGACGAGCTCGCCGGCGAGGACGTAGATCGCTTCGTCGTCATGCGGATGGACGTGCAGCGGCGTCGTCTTCCCCCTCGTAACGCGGTCCTCGAAGAGCAGAAAGCCTCCGTCGGTCTCCGCCGTCGAGGCCTTCACGGTGATGAGCCCGCCCCCGGCGAACGCCAGCCGCTCGCCTTCACCCGCCTGCCGGACCAGCAACTGCGCTGCCATCTTCGCCTCCCGCCGGGCGTGCGCGCCGGCCGTCTTCGTAGGACTCTGGTGTTCATGAAGAAGAGTAGAGTCCCAGGAACGTCGATGTCAAGCGCATACGAGATCACCGGACGCCGGCGGCAGAAGGCGCGGACGCGCAACGCGATGCTCGGCGCCGCCCGCGAGCTGCTGGCCGAGGGGGACCTTCCGACCGTCGAGCGCGTCGCCGAGCGCGCGGGCGTCTCGCGGTCGACCGCCTACCGCTATTTCCCCAACCAGCACCTCCTGATGATGGCGGCCTATCCGCGGGCGGACGCGGGGCCGGCGTTCGCGCAGCGAGCACTCGAGGATCCGGTCGCGCGGCTCGACGTGGCGCTCGACCACATCGAGCGGGTGCTCCGCGACCACGAGCCGGAGCTCCGGGCGATGCTGCGCCTCGCGCTCGATCCCTCCGTCGCGCCCGAGGCCCTCGTGCTCCGGCAGGGCCGCGCGATCCGGTGGATCGAGGACGCCCTGGAGCCGCTGCGGGCGCAGGGCATCGGCGGCAAGTCGCTGCGGCGGCTCGCGATCGCCATCCGCGCCGCGTTCGGCATCGAGCCGCTGGTCTGGCTGACCGACGTGGCGAGCCTCGACCGCGACGCGGCCTTCGAGGTGATGCGCTCGACCGCGCACGTGCTCCTGCGCGACGCGCTCGGGACCGTCGCGCGAGCGGGCTGACGCGCGGAGCGCGGAGGCGCGGCGTGGCCCTCGATCCGAGCGAGGCGGTCGTCGCCAGTCTCGCCTGTCGGTTGCACGAGCAGGGGCAGCTCACCGCCGGCAGCATGTTTGCGCGCACGACGCCGTGCAAAGCCGCCGGCCGCGGATCTTGCCGCTGTGCAGATGAGACGGTCGCTGGACGTCGCGCTGAGCTACCGATCGATTGGAGCCGCCCGTGAGCTCGCCCCCGCCACCCGCACCGCCTGTCGAGCGTCACGAGCTCGTCGAGATGCTCCAGCAGGCGTCCGAGCTCGAGCACGCGCTCTGCTGCCAATACCTGTACGCGGCCTTCACGCTGAAGGAGGGCGGCGATCCCGCGCTGACCCCATCGCAGGCGGCGCTCACAGCGCAGTGGACCCAGCAGATCACGAAGATCGCGATCCAGGAGATGTACCACCTCATGCTCGCGAGCAACCTGCTCACCGCGATCGGCGCCGAGCCGCACCTCTGGCGGCCGAACTTCCCGCAACCGAGCCGCCACTTCTCCGACGTCCGGCTGCCGTCGCTGCTCACGCACTTCGACGACGCGACCGCCAAGCGCTTCATGTGCTGGGAGAAGCCCGACGTCGACGGCTGGTGGATCGCGGAGTGCAAGACGTGCGGCGAGCAGGCGCACGACGCGCACGGGCTCACGCTCGAGGACGTGCCGAGCTACGACTCGATCGGCGCGCTGTACGGCCTCATCGACGCCGCGCTGAAGGCCAACCCGGAGTGGATCGATCCGGCCGCGGCGCCGCGGCAGCTCACGAGCGAGGTCATCCCGTTCAGCCCCAAGGTCGCGCCGATCACGACCTATCCCCAGGCGTCTTCGTACATCGACATCATCGTCACCGAGGGCGAGGGCGCGCCGGACTGGGAATCCACGTCGCACTTCGCCTACTTCCACCAGATCGTCGTCGAGCTCGAGCACGTCACGGCCGCGGGCATGAGCTGGCCGACCGTCGCCAACCCCGTCTACGACCCGGCGAACGTCGTGCCCGGCGCGAGCCTCATCGACGACCCGTCAGTCGCGCCGATCGGGTTGGCGTTCAACGACCTGTACCTCGTCTTCGTGCGGATGCTGGCGCGCCTGTTCATCCCCGACGACGAGTCCGATGCCGAGCGTCAGGCGCTCGCGAACGCGGCGACGGCGATCATGCCGCTCGTCCTCAAGCCGCTCGGCATCCTGCTCACGCGCCTGCCCGCCGGCAGCGCGTATCCCGACCGCTACGCCGGCCCGAGCTTCGAGCTGCCGCCGTCGCTGGACCTGCCGCTCGGAACGCGCGTCGAGGCGGTCGGCGCGCTGCGCGACGAGCTCGCCGCGGTCACCGCGCGGCTGCAGGTGGTGAGCATCCAGGCGCCGGGGCTCGCGGCCGCGACGCGCAGCGAGCTGGCGACGATCGCCGGCCGGCTGCAGACGCTGCTGCCCCTCATGCACGTCGACGCGTCGGCGGTGCCGTCATGAGCTACCTCAGCCGCCCGCGGATCGGCTTCCTGGCGACGGACGCCACGACGAACCCGTCGACCGCCAACAACGAGAACGTCATCCACTTCCTCGACTACGAGCGGGCCGTGCTGCTCAACCCGCCGGCCGTGGAGAGCGCGACGCTGCCGCACATGAGCCATGCTGCGTATCGCGAGTGGATGACGACGCTGGTCACGTACTCCAACCCGCTGCCCCATCCAAGCAACCCGCCCGGCCCCGGTAACGAGCCCGAGTGGGAGCCCGGGATGCCCGGTTACTGGAACTACTGGGGCGACCACATGACGACCTGGGGCAGCGCCGCGATCAACAGCCTCTGGCTGCCCGGAGCCGATCCGGTCACGAGCGCCGGCAGCGATTCGCTGTTCGGCAGCCGCGTCGTCTGGCACGCGCGGATCGTTGACGTCGATCCCGCCGACACATGGTCGACGCAGTTCGTCTCGTCGGGCTTCAGCATCATCGGACCGGACGCCTCGGGCGAGCTCGCCGAGCTCGTCTGCGGCATCCCGACGACGTCCTACACGCGCTGGCTGAACTTCTTTCGCTACCAGGGCGCGGGCACATTTCAAAGCGTCATCCCGAACGACGGACTGACGTTCATCGACAACGCGCGAGCGCCCGAGTCGGCGGCGTTCGCCGCGCTGCGCGACGGCGCCCGCGCGGGCGGCGGGCTGCTGTTGCGCTACTGCTTCTACGGGATGAAGACCCAGTACAGCCAGCAGTCGCAGTACGACAACTTCAGCGCCGGCGGGCGCCAGGTCAACCCGAAGATCGGCAGCGTGCTCGGCACGATCGGGGTGTGGAACGGCAGGGACTTGATCTCGACGCCGGTCGGACGCGTCCTGCAGCAGCCGACGCCGCCGTTCTTCGCGCCCACCGAGCAGGCGGACGCCGGCAGCGCGGTGCCGGTCGCGCTGCACGTCCGCACCCACGCCGACGTCGAGCAGCTCCACGAGCCCGGCACGCACCTGCACGCCGAAAGCCAGCTGCTGCAGTGCATCCAGAGCATGGGACCCGCGGTCGCGGTCGTCGAGGACGACGCCGTCGTGCTCGACCTGCTGACCGCGTTCCCGGAGAGCGGATGCGACCCTAGCGCCACGGGCGATCCGTTCGACAAGCACGACTTCGGGCCCGTGTCGCTGGAGCTCGTCTACGACAGCCCGGCCGGCTCGACGACGGCCGATCTCGGTCCCGTGAGCTACGACCGCGAGACGTACGAGTCCCTCGCCGGCGTCTGGGAGGTGCCGCTCGATCCCTCCTCCGAGGCGGCTCAGCACCTCCGCGACGGCTACCTGCGGCTGCGCGACGGCGCCGGCAACGTCCTGCTGCGGGAGATCGAGGTCGCGCAGGTCGAGACCGATGACCGTGGCATCTACGTCGACCTCGCACCGCCCGCGGGGGGCGGCACTCCGACCGCGACCGGCAGCCTGACGCTGCGCGCGTTCACGAAGGGCGAGCCGATCACCGCGCCGCTGGACGTGCAGGTGCAGTTCTGGGTCGACGTCATGACGCCCGGCAAGGCGAACTCGATCAACCCGCTCGTCGTCATGGCCTGCCTGCTGACGAACGCCGAGGACACGACCGGCGCCTACACCGTCGTCGACGCCGGCGAGGAGCCCAGCGGGACGTTCCACGTCACGATCCCGGCGGGCGGCGAGCTCGCGCTGAAGTTCACCGCCGACACCGCCGGCTGCTTCAAGCTGCGCTTCATCGTGCCGGGGATGACGATCGATTCGACGCAGCCACCGGCGTTCGCCGTCGAGTACTACACGAACGTCCGCGCGCTGCCCTACCACGACTACTCGGACGTCCCGGACGAGAAGGTCACGCTGCAGTACGTCTTCGACGAGGTGCTCGCGTACTTCTCGATCCTCTATCCGGTGATGTCCGCGATCATCCCGTGGGGGCCCGAGAACACGCCGCACGACCCCGACCGCGTGGCGCAGTTCGCGGCGCTGATGAGCATGGCGATCGACGAGAGCCGCATCGGGACTGCGCTGCAGATGCCGATCACGCGCGACCTGTCGGCCGGCAAGCGGGCGCTGCTGCAGCGCTGGTGTGCGCTGCAGATGCGCACCGCGTAGGGACCGCGACGATGCGTCCCCGTCGCGCGCTTCGACGGCACCGAGACCGCTGCCCCGCCGGCGGACAGCTCCTGGAGTGCCCCGGCGCGCGGCATGAGCGCCGCGAGCGTGCACAGGTTGACGCGCCGTTGATGAATGTTCCGCGCGAGCCGCCGATCGGTACGCTCGCGACGGGACGCGCGCTACTAGCCTGCGCGGATGGCCCGGACCCTCGCCGCCCTCGCGCTCGCTGTCGTCTGGCTGCCCGCCGTACCGGCGCACGCCGGACGTGCCGCCCGCGTGTCGGTCACGGTCACGCCGGCGCCGCACGCCGGTCTGCCGGTCACGATCTCCGGCCGGGTGACGGGTCGCGTTCCAACGCGGCTGTCGGCGCGCCTGCAGCTGCGCTCGCGCGGTCGCTGGACCTGGGCCCGCGTGGCGCCCGCACCGGTCCGCCGACGGGCGTTCACGTTGCGCTGGACGCTGGCGCCGACCGGCATGCCGGCGCGGGTGCGCGTCGTCGTCGTGCGCGGGCGCAAGCCAGTCGCGGTCTCGTCGAGCCGGAAGCTAACGCTGGCCGCGACGAGGGGCGCCACATCGGACGCCGACTGGTCACGAAGAGCACGCTGCTGTCCGTCGGAGGCGACCAGGACTGGTCGGCGGAGCGCGATCTCATCGTCTACAGCAAGCCCGGCAACGACGGGGCCAACCAGCTGCACGTCATCCGCCCCGACGGCTCGGGCGACACGGACATCTCCAGCCGCGCGGTGGCCGCCGGGGTGCGCGCCGATCGCCACAAGACGGTCCCGACCTGGGAGCCGGGGGGCCGCTGGATCGTCGCGCAGGTCGAGACCGCCGACTGGTACCCGGGCGTCGACGAGCGCGACGTCTGGCTGCGCGAGCGCGCGATCAACGGCGTCGCGTCGAGTCTGTGGGCGGTCTCGCCGACGGGGACGCGCTGGGTGCGGCTGACGACGGAGGCTTGGCCGTGGTCCTATGGCGCGATGGCCGCCCATTTCTCACGCGACGGACGGCAGATCGTCTTCTCGCGGCTCGTGGAGCCCGCGGGGTTCGTGCCGTGGGGCAGGTATCGCCTGATCCTGGCGGACTTCCGGCTCGCACCCGACGGGACGCCGTCGCTCGCCAACCAGCGCGACGTCACGCCGCCCGGGCACGTCTTCGCAGAAGCCCACGGCTTCTCGCCGGCGGGCACGGACGTGCTGTTCGCCTCGTACGGGGCGACGGACTTCGCCAACATGGACATCTGGTCGCTGAGCCTGCAGACCGGCGCGACGCGCAGGCTGACCACGAGCACGCTCTGGGACGAGCACGCGACGTACTCGCCCAGTGGCCGGCAGATCGTCTACTTCGCCGGCGAGCTCGGGATCGCACCGATGACGGGGGAGCTCATGAGCATGAATCCGGACGGAAGCGACAAGCGCCGGCTGACAGCCTTCAACCAACCGGGAGCGCCGGGAGCCACAGGCGAGCAGACGATGGTGATGCGACCGACCTTCAGCGCCGACGGCTCACGCGTGGCCGTCACCGAGCAGCTGACGCGCGACTTCCCGGCGCACAGGCGAATGTCCGTCGTGGACCTCGGGAGCTGCGGGTAGGGGCGGGCGACCGACTCGAAGGCGAGACGCGCGGCGGATCATGCGCTACGTCCTCTGCAGGACGAAGCGCCGGTACTGCAGGACGCCGCTGCGCAGGGCCTGCACCACCTCCGAGCCGTCGGCGCCCACGAACTCCAGCGCGGCTCGGCGAAGTACGCGCGGGACGCTGCGCTCGATGACGGCGCGGCGGCGTTCGGCGTCCAGCTCGAGCGCGCGCAGCACGTTCGGAGTGATCCGCTCGTGCTCGACAACAGCGAACCCGGCGGCAGCGAAGTGCCCGCGGAGTCGGGCGTCGGCCTCGTCGGGCAGGATGTCGGCGAACAGGAACACGCCCTGCGGGCGCAGCACGCGGGCCACCTCACGCGCGAATCGCCCGACGTCCGGGTAGCAGTGAGACGACTCGACGTTGAGCACCGCGTCGAACGAGTTGGGGTCGGACGGTAGGTTCTCGGCGTCGCCGATCGCGAACCGCAGGTTCGGGCTCGAGAAGCGCGAGCGGGCCTCGCGGATCGCGCCCTCGGCGAAGTCGATGCCGGTCACCGATCGCGGGCCGAGCGTCCGCGCGACGAGGTCGGCCCCGCCGCCGCGGCCGCAGCCGACCTCGAGCACGTCCTTGCCGGAGAGGTCGACGGCCCCTGCAACCCTTGCGTACAGAGCGGCGGAGAGATCCTCCCCCTCGCCATCGGACGCGCCCGACCCGGAAAGCGGCGCGTAACCGTAGTTCATGAACGCATAGCCGTGCATGAGGCCGTTGCGGCGGCTGAGGTACTGATAGCCGGCGCGGATCATGACCTTCTGCACACGCGGCTGGATGCCCGGGGCGACCTTCGCGATGCCCTTCAGCGCGAAGGCCGCCGGTCGGATCCGCCGCGGCGACGGGGGTGGCGCCTGCGTGCGTGTCATCGACATCGCCGGCGCCCTCAACCGCAGATCACGGGCGCCAGCGTGGAGCCCAGAACGCCGACCAGCGTCACGGGATCGCCCGGGTTCGCCACCACGAGGGATCCCGGCGACAGGCCGCTGGGCCCCTGCGCCACGACCTGGTACAGGTACTTGGCCGTCGTCTGCGCCGTGCGATCGACGAAGCTCGGCGAGCTCGTCGTCCCGACGCTCACCGGTTCCGAGGGGGCGCTCATCCCGTTGCCGAGCAACAGGCCGGCGGTGCTCGGGATCGGGTCGAACCGCAATCCGTTGGGGAGCGCCGGGCGCAGCACCGGGAGGATGCCCGTCGGGCGGTAGTCGGAGCGGCGGATCGAATACGACGCCGCCCCCGGCGACGACTGCCACGACAGCGACGGACCGCAGGCGCTCGCCCGCGTGACGAGCTTCTGGGGCGGCGCCGGCGGAGACGACGAGCCGGCCCCCGCCGACGCGCACGGTCCCGCGCCACTCTCGCGCCAGACCGACGTTCCCGTCGCGTGGTTGGCGCTGCCGAGGAACAAGCCCCACGTCGTGTCGACCATCGTCCTGGCGCCGAAGTTGTACAGGCCGTCGTCGTAGGCGTTGGTGGT
>DASZOA010000427.1:0-2340 GCA_035551055.1 Solirubrobacteraceae bacterium | reverse complement strand
GTCTTCGGGCTGATCACGAGCACCTCACCGATCTGCTGGTTGCCGTATCCCTCGGCGATCAGCTTGAGCACCTCGAGCTCGCGATCGGTAAGGGCGTGCGGGGGCCGCTCCTCTCCGCGTCGCAGCGCCTCGAGATAGGTTGCGGCGAGGTCTCGGAGCATGTCGGAGTTCAGAAACAGCTCACCGCGCAGGGCGGCGCGAGCGGCGTCGACCAGGTCGTATCCCGCCGCCGACTTGATGACGTAGCCGGACGCGCCGGCCTGCAGCGCGTCGTAGAACAGCTGCTCGCTCTCGTGCATCGTGAGCATCAGCACCTTCATCGCGGGTCGGTGTCGCAGGATCTCGATCGCGGCGTGGATCCCGGTCATCCTGGGCATCGAGACGTCGAGGACCGCCAGGTCGAGCTCTTCACGAAGGGCGGCCCGCACGGCTTCGGCACCGTCGGCCGCCTCGGCGACGACCTCGAAGTCCGGTTGCGCATCGAGCACCGCCTTCATGCCCTCGCGCATCAGGGCGTGGTCGTCGGCGATCAGCGTCCTGGCCTTCAACGGGACCGTCACGGCGCCCCCTCCCGGCGCAGGACCGAGGCGGGCACGGCAAACGTCACCCGCGTTCCGCTCGGCCCCGACGCCACGCGGCAGTCCGCGCCCAGCGCGCGGGCTCGCTCGCGCATGCTGCGCAGGCCGCTCCCGTCACCCACGACCTCCGGCTCGGCGTCGAATCCGCCGCCGTCGTCGGCGACGACGAGCGTCACGCCGCCGACCGCGTCCACCTGGACTCGTACCCGCCGCGCTCGCGAGTGGCGGACGACGTTGCTGAGTGCCTCGCGCAGCACGTAGACGAGGTGGCGTCGGACCGGCGGGGGGGCATCGACCGACGGGTCGACGTCCAGCTCGAGCTCGATTCCGCTGCGGCGTACCGCCCCCCGCGCCACCTCCTCGAGGATCTGCGCCAGCGCGCGCTCGTCGAGCGCCTCGAGGTTCGACACCGCCAGGCGCCACTCGCGCAGCGCGCGGCCGGTCGCCGCGTCGACCTGCTGCAGCGCCGGGTCGCTCGCGCGGGCGGCGACCTGGCTGAGGAGCACCTGCGCCAGCGCGAGGTCCTGGACCGGCCCGTCGTGCAGGTCGCGAGCGACGCGCTCGCGTTCGCGCGACATGCCCTGCAGCTCGGCGGTGCGCTGGTAGACGGCGATCTGCCGCAGAGCGCCGGCCAGCACGAGCGCGTAGAAGCTCAGTCGAAACACGTCGGCGGCGAAGACGTAGCTGGCATACGGCGACGGAAACAGGAAGTTGTGCACGGCTGCCCCGGCCGCCAGCGGGCAGCCCAGCGCCAGCGCGAACGTGAGGGCGTCGCGACGCTCGGCCGCGCTGCGAACGAAGCCGACCGTCGCCGCGAGCAGGATCAGCGCCGTGGCGAGGTGCAGGACGAGCAGCGTGGGCGGTCCGACGACCAGCGGCCGGGCCAGCGACTCGGACGGCAGCTCATCGGGCAGCTCGAGCTGCGGCCCGAACACGAGCAGCGTGACGAGACCGCCGACCGCCAGCACCGCGTACGTGCCGAGCAGCGCGAGGATGCGGCCGCGATGCTCGGCGATCGGATCGGCCGAGACGAACGCGGCGGCGAAGAACGCGGCCGCCGCGAGCAGCTGGCCGAGCGCGCGTCCCCAGACCGAGAAGTCGCGGCTGACGGCGCCCGTCAGCGACGGTCCCGTGAAGAACAGCAGCGTCGTGACGGCCAGCAGGCCGAGCGCGGCGATGAGCGCGAAGTCGGCGAGCGACCCGGTCAGTCGAAAGCGCCCGAAGGCGAGATATGCCGCGAGGGCGGATGTCAGGCCGGCGGCCGTCTCGAGGGCGACCGATCCCGCCGGCGAGTAGGACGCGAACCGCAGGCCGCTGAAGACGCTGATCGCGACGGTGACCGCGGCCGCAAGTGCCACCATCGCCGCGGCGAGCAGGGCGACCGTCTGGACGGCGTGGCGCTGCTCGGGCAGCCGAGCGCGAAGCGGCATGCCCTTCAGCCGTGTGACGACGTTCGCGAGCAGCGACATCAGCGCTCGTTCGGATGCCCGCAAACAACCCGTCCGTGAACGCGCTCGCGTTCGTCGATGGTCTGGAGGACCCACGGCGTGGGCGGGCGCCCGCGGGCATAGCGACAGCAGACGCCGAGCGACGGCGCTCGGCGCAGACCCGAGAGGAGCACGAGCATGAAGGTGGTGTCGATCCTGCTGGGTGCAGCGCTCGCGATCGCCGCGTACGTCGTACTCGGTCTCCTGCTCGCCGGCTGGCTGGCCGCCGTCATCGCCGGCGCGATCTTCGTGGTGTTCGTCGTGGGCGGCACCTC
>DASZOA010000426.1:0-7001 GCA_035551055.1 Solirubrobacteraceae bacterium | reverse complement strand
CGAGTACGTCGTGCCGGTCCTGCCCGACCGCGGCCCGGACGGGCGCGGGCGGGCGGACACGTACGACTGGCCCGCCTCGGTGCGCGAGGCGACCCCGGCGCAGCTGCGCGAGCTCGACTTCGACGTCGTCGTCCTGCAGCGCCCGCACGAGCTCGCGCACCTGTGCGAGGACTGGCTCGGCCGCCGGCCCGGGCGCGACGTGCCGTGCGTCTACGTCGAGCACAACGCCCCGCAGGGACGGATCGCCGAGATGCGCCACCCCGCGGCCGACCGCGGCGACGTCCTGATCGCGCACGTCACGCACTTCAACGACCTGTTCTGGGACTGCGGGCGCACCCCGACGACCGTCGTCGAGCATGGGATCGTCGACCCCGGCTACCGCTACACCGGCGAGCTGCCGCACCAGGCGATCGTCATCAACGAGGCGCGCCGGCGCGGGCGGGTCACCGGAACCGACCTGCTCCCCCGCCTCGCCGAGGCCGCGCCGATCGACCTGTACGGGATCGACGCGGGCGCGCTCGGGGGCTTCGACGACGTGCCGCAGGCGCTGATGCACGACGAGCTCGCGCGGCGGCGCGTCTACACGCATCCGATCCGCTGGACCTCGCTCGGGCTGTCGCTGCTCGAGGCCATGCACCTCGGCATGCCGGTCGTCGCGCTCGCGACGACCGAGGCGATCGAGGCGGTGCCCGCGGGCGCCGGCGTGCTGTCGACGGACGTCGACGTGCTCGTCGAGGCCGTCCGGACCTATGTCGCCGAGCCCGAGCGGGCCGCCGACGACGGCGTTCGCGCGCGGCGCGCGGCGCTCGCCCGCTACGGCCTCGAGCGCTTCGTCGACGACTGGGAGGCGACGCTGCGGAGCGTCGCCTCGAGGCAGGTGCGCGCATGAGGATCGCGATGGTGTCCGAGCATGCCAGCCCGCTCGCCGTGCTCGGCGGGGTCGACGCGGGCGGCCAGAACGTCTACGTCGCGGCGCTCGCGAGCGCACTGGTGCGGCGCGGCGACGAGGTCGTCGTCTACACGCGGCGCGAGGACGCCGCGACGCCGGCGCGCGTGACGATGGCTCCCGGCGTCGTCGTCGAGCACGTCGACGCCGGGCCCGCGGCCGTGCTCTCGAAGGACGAGCTGCTGCCGTACATGGACGAGTTCTCCGAGCGCCTGCGCGAGGCGTGGCGGCGCGAGCGCCCGCACGTCGTGCACGCGCACTTCTGGATGTCGGCGCACGCGGCGCTGCCCGCCGCGCGGGCGCACGCGATCCCGGTCGTGCAGACCTTCCACGCGCTCGGCGTCGTCAAGCGGCGCTACCAGGGGGACCTGGACACGAGCCCCCCGGAGCGAATCGAGATCGAGCGCGAGATCGTGCGCCGCGCCGATCGGATCGTGGCCACCTGCACGGACGAGGCGTTCGAGCTCATGCGGCTCGGCGCCACCACCGACCGCGTGACCGTCATCCCGTGCGGCGTCGATCTCGAGCGGTTCCGCCCGCAGGGCCCGGTCGAGCCCCGGCGCCCGGGCCTGCGCCGCGTCGTCTGCGTGTCGCGGCTCGTGCAGCGCAAGGGCATCGGCAACCTCGTCAGCGCGCTGGCGCACGTTCCCGACACCGAGCTCATCGTCGCCGGCGGTCCGCAGCGAGACGAGCTCGCCGGCAACGCGGAGGCCCAGCGGCTCATGCGGCTCGCGCGCGAGGCGGACGTCGAAGAGCGCGTCGAGCTGCGCGGCCGCGTGTCGCGCGACGACCTGCCCGCGCTGCTGCGCTCGGCCGACGCCGTCGTCAACGCGCCCTGGTACGAGCCCTTCGGGATCGTCCCGCTCGAGGCGATGGCCTGCGGCGTGCCGGTCGTCGCCTCCGCCGTCGGCGGCATGATCGACACCGTCGTCGACGGCGTGACGGGCGTGCACGTCCCGCCGCGCGATCCCGAGCGGCTGGCGAAGGCCCTGCGCAGCCTGCTCGACGACGAGGAGCGCCGGATCGCGTGCGGCCGCGCCGGCGCCGCGCGCGCGCGGCGCCTGTACGACTGGCAGCAGGTGGCCGCCTCGACGTCGGAGGTCTATCTCGAGCTCGGCGCGGGACGCACGAAGCGGCGGCGCTTCGCGCGGGCCTCGCCGGCGCGCGACCACCTCGACGCGCTGCGAGCGGCGCTGAACGCCTTCGACCACGAGATCGAGCACCTCGATCGCTGGGGGACGTCGCTCGCCGACCAGCTCGCCGCCGGCTCGCGCGTGCTGGCGGTCGGCAACGGCGGCAGCGCCGCCGAGGCGCAGCACCTCACCTCCGAGCTCGTGGGCCGCTTCGAGACCGAGCGCCGCGCGCTGTCGGCGCTGTGCGTGCACGCCGACACCTCGAGCCTCACCGCGATCTGCAACGACTACGGCATCGAGGAGGCGTTCGCGCGGCAGGTCCGCGCGCACGGGCGCGAGGGCGACGTGCTGATCGCGATCAGCACCTCCGGCCGCAGCCCCAACGTCCTCGCCGCCGTCAGCGCCGCGCACGAGTGCGGGATGCGCACGTGGGCGCTGACCGGTGCGGCGCCCAATCCGCTCGCCGAGCTCGCCGACGACGCCGTCTGCGTGCCGGCCGTCTCGACGGCGACGGCGCAGGAGCTTCACCTCGTCGCCGTGCACCTGCTCTGCCGCGCCGTCGATCGGCGCATCGCCGAGCTCGACGCGCGGCCGGCCCAGCGACGGCGCCGCCGGCTTCCGGTGAGGGTCGACGCGTGACCGCGCACCCGCCTCCGCTGGTCGTCGTCGGCGACGCGCTGCTGGACCGCGACGTCGAGGGCTCGGTCGAGCGGCTGGCCCCCGACGCGCCCGTCCCCGTCGTCGAGGAGCGCGAGGTCTGCGTGCGGCCCGGCGGCGCCGGCCTGGCCGCGGCGCTGGCCGCGCGCGGCGGGCGGCACGTCACCCTCGTCACCGCGCTCGGCGACGACGCCGCCGGCGCCGAGCTGCGCGCCGCGCTGGAGCTCTGCGGCGTCGACGTCGTCGACCTCGGCCTGCGCGGGGCGACGCCCGAGAAGGTGCGCGTCCGCGCGGCCGGCCGGTCGCTCCTGCGCCTCGATCGCGGCGGTCGCGCCGCCGCCGTGGGCGCCCTGACCGCCGCCGCCCGCGCCGCGCTCGAATGGGCCGGCGCGGTGCTCGTCTCCGACTACGGCCGCGGCGTCGCCGCGGAGCAGAGCGTGCGCGAGGCGCTCGCCGCGATCGCCGACCACGTGCCGGTCGTATGGGACCCGCACCGCAGCGGCCCGGGGCCGGTGCCGGGCGCCGCGCTCGTCACGCCGAACGCCGACGAGGCCGCGCACTTCGCGGGCGAGCACGACGGGCGAGGCAGCGCCGTCGTCGCCGCCTGCGCGAGCGAGCTGGCGCGGCGCTGGCGCGCGCAGCATGTCTGCGTGACCCGCGGCGGGCTCGGCGCGCTGGTCGGCGCTGCCGACGGGACGATCAGGGCCTTCCCCGCCGAGCCGATCGCCGGGGGCGATCCCTGCGGCGCCGGCGACCGCTTCGCCTCGCGCGCCGCAGAGCTGCTCGCTGACGGCGCCGACGCGCTCGGCGCCGTCGCGGGCGCGGTCGCCGCCGCGACGACGTTCGTCGCCGCCGGCGGCGCCGCGTCGGTGACGCCCGCGCCGTACCGCGCCGGCGGCGCGCAGACCGGCGTGGCCGAACGCGCCGGGCGCGGCGACGACGCCGTCGCGCGGACGCGCGCCGCGGGCGGGACCGTCGTCGCCACCGGCGGGTGCTTCGATCTGCTGCACACCGGCCACGTCCGGACGCTGGAGGCCGCACGCGAGCTGGGCGACTGCCTCGTGGTGCTGCTGAACTCCGACGCCTCGATCAAGCGCCTGAAGGGGCCGTCCCGGCCGGTCGTGGGCGAGCAGGACCGTGCGGCCGTGCTGCGCGCCCTGCGCTGCGTCGACGCCGTCGTCGTCTTCGAGGACGACACGCCGATCGCGGCGCTCGAGCGAGTGCGTCCGGACATCTGGGTCAAGGGCGGCGACTACGCGCTCGAGGACCTGCCCGAAGCCGACGCCGTCGAGAGCTGGAACGGGAGGATCGTCCTGCTGCCCTACCTCGACGGCAGATCGACCACCAAGCTCATCCAGGAGGCCGCCGTCCGTGCCGTCTGAACCGATCGGAACCGTCATCGTGACCGGCGCCGCGTCGGGCCTCGGCGCGGCCGGCGCCGCCGCCGTCGCCCGCGAGGGGGGAACGCCGGTCTCGCTCGACCTCAACCCGCCCGCCAACGGCGTCGCCCACGAGCAGGTCGACCTCGCCGACGCGCGCGCGACCGAGGACGTCGTGCGGCGCGTCGCCGAGCGGGTGGGCGACCTGCGCGGGGTGGTCACCGCGGCCGGGATCGACGCGTGCGGCAAGCTCGAGGAGGTCCCCGGCGAGCAGTGGGACCGCGTCGTCGCCGTGAACCTGCTCGGCACCGTCGCGGTCGCACGCGCCGCGCTGCCGGCGCTCGAGGCCAACCGCGGGCGCGTCATCACCGTCGCCTCGACGCTCGGGCTGCGGGCGCTCAGCGACGCGACGGCGTACTGCGCCAGCAAGTTCGGCGTCGTCGGCTTCAGCCGCGCGCTGGCGGTCGAGACGCAGGGCCGCGTCGGCGTCACGATGCTCGTCCCCGGCGGCATGCAGACCGCGTTCTTCGACGGCCGCCCGGAGCAGTACAAGCCGGCGCCCGACGCCCGCCTGAGCCCGCCGTCCGAGGTCGCCGAGGCCGTCGTCTTCGCGCTGACGCGGCCCGCCGGCGTCGAGCTGCGCGAGATGGTCGTCGCGCCCTCCACGGAGCCGTCCTGGCCGTGAGCGGTCGGGTCGTCGTCCTGCGGGCGCTGGGCCTCGGCGACCTGCTCACCGGGCTTCCCGCCCTGCGCGCGACCGCCGACGCCTTCCCCGAGCACGAGAAGGTCCTGGCGACGCCGGCGGCGCTCGCGCCGCTCGTCGAGCTCGCCGAGCTGCGACGCCCCGCGGTCGCGGTCAACCTCCACGGCCGCGGCCCTCGGAGCCACGCCGTCCTGCGCGCGCTCGAGCCCGGCCGGCTCGTCGCCTTCGCCTCGGGCCCGCACGACGGACCGCGCTGGCGCGAGGGCGAGCACGAGGTCGAGCGCTGGTGCCGGATGCTCCGCGAGCACGGAATCGGCGCCGACGCACGGCGCATCGATCTGCGAGCCCCCGGGGTCGACGTCGACGACGACGCGCGCGACGCCACGCTGCTGCATCCCGGCGCCTCGAGCGCCGCCCGCCGCTGGCCGCCGGCGCGCTGGGCGGCGGTCGCGCGCGCCGAGCGCGAGGCCGGCCGCACGGTGCTGCTGACCGGCAGCGCCGCGGAGGCCCCGCTCGTGCGCGCGATCGCCTCCGACGCCGGGCTTCCCCGCACGGCCGTGCGCGCGGGTGAGACCGACCTGCTCGGCCTCGCCGCGCTCGTGGCCGCCGCCCGGCGCCTCGTCTCCGGCGACACCGGGGTCGCGCACCTCGCCACCGCGCTGGGCACCCCGTCGGTGATCCTCTTCGGCCCGATATCGCCGCTCGAGTGGGGTCCGCCCGCCGACCGTCCGCGCCACCGCGTGCTGTGGAGCGGCCGCTGCGGCGACCCCCACGCCGAGGATGTCGACCCGGGCCTGCTCGGAATCGGCTGCGAGCAGGTGCTGGCGGAGCTGGACGACCTCGAGCGCGCGGCATGAGGCTTGCGGGCATGGGCTATCACGACGCCACCGCACCGCCCTGCCGGATCAGGCGCCTGACCGTGCGCGCCAGCCCCGACAGCGCACCGCGGTCGGCGATCAGCGAGGCCCAGCAGCAGGCGCGCGCGGGCGACAGCGCCTGGCGGGACTGGCTGGCGCGCGTCCACCGCGGCGAGGCCGCCGTCGTCGAGCTCATGACGACTGCCGACATCGAGATCCGCGGCGTGCCCGAACGCGTCGAGGTCGTCAATCACGGCGTCTGGATCGAACGCGACGCCCATCCGCCGAAGATCGAGGAGCAGATCCGCGAGATCGCCTACAAGGATCTCGCACCGCTGCACGATCTGCTGCTCGTCCGCGGAGTCGACGTGCCCGTTCGCGAGATGGAGGACATGTTCTTCCACGTCGAGCTCGACCCCGCGCTCGTCCGCGCGAGCGCCGGCTAGCCGCACGCCCGCGCACGGCGGGGGCCGAACACGATCGAAGATCGGGGGGATTGCAGCAGGACATCGGGGGTACGCGCGAGGACGCTGCACATCGACCCGGTGTGGCGTGAGCCCGCGGAAAGGATCGAGCTGACGCAGTGCAAGCAGCGCCGCCGCTTCGCGAGACGAGATCTCCCGGCCGACAGGACGGGGTCGACGATTCAGCTCCCGACGTCCCACTGCAGAACGGGGCGGCGGGCGCGCCGGCGATCGCCGCCCCGATCGGCGGCGATCGCGTCCGGGTGTTCGACGCGGACCCCGATCTGCTCGGCGGCCTCGACCCCGCGACCGTCGACCTCCTGCGCCACCGCGCCGCCGCGGCCAAGCTGTGGGCCGAGCCGGGCACGTGGACGCCGCCGGCGCCTGAGCACCCGCGCGGGTGGCTCGGCCTGCTCGTCCTCGAGGGCCTGATCGTCCGCGGCGTGCACCTCGAGGGCCGGGACTGCCCGGAGGTCATCGGTGCGGGCGACCTGCTGCGGCCCTGGGACCAGGATCACGACAGCTCGATCCCGGTCGCGATCTCCTGGACGGTGCTCGAGCGCAGCACGCTCGCCGTCCTCGACGAGCGCTTCATGGCCGTCGTGTGCCGCTGGCCGACGATCGTGTCGGGGCTGCTGTCGCGCACCGTGCAGCGCTCGCACACCCTCGCCTTCCAGCGCGCGATCGTGAACGTGCGCCATGCCGAGACCCGGTTGCGCATGCTGCTGTGGCATCTCGCCGACCGCTGGGGCCGGGTGACCCCGCACGGCGTCCACCTGCCGCTCGCGCTCACGCACGAGACGCTGGCGCACCTCTCGTGCATGCGCCGTCCGACGGCGTCGACGGCGCTGCAGGTCCTGAC
>DASZOA010000425.1:0-1943 GCA_035551055.1 Solirubrobacteraceae bacterium | reverse complement strand
CTGCGCGTGCCGGCGCGGATCTCCGGTCGGGCGAGCGAGCGGCTGCGCGCGATCGCGCTCGAGGCGTTCGCCCGCTTCGGCTGCTCGGGCCTGGCGCGCGCGGACTTCTTCGTCGAGGGGGAGCGGGTGCTGCTCAACGAGCTCAACACGATGCCCGGCTTCACGCCGACGAGCGTCTACGCGAAGCTCTGGGAGGCGAGCGGGATGCCGTACGCGGAGCTCGTCGAGCGGCTGTGCACGCTGGCGATCGAGCGCTTCGCCGAGGAGCGCAGCTACCGGTTCTAGCCGTTGACACGCCGCAAGCCGCCGTGGGAGCATCGGCGAGCAGGTCCCCGTGCGAAGGAGCGAGACGATGGCCGCGGAGGACGATCAGGACCGCGGGGATCGATCGGCCGCAGGCGCCGGCCGATCGCAGGATCCGCGGGTCGAGGGGCGGCGTCCGGACCCGGCCGGGCCGCCGACGCCGGCGCGCACGCTGCTGGGCTTCCTTGGAGACAGCGATCGCCGAGGCTTCCGGCGGCTGTACTTCACGCGCGAGCTCGACTACTACGCCGAGTTTCGCGTCGACGACGTGCTGCACGTCGAGGAGATCGCGCCGGAGCAGCAGCCGTTCGTCGGCGAGCAGGCGACGCGGGTCTTGATCCGGCGCGATGCGACGGTGGAGTACACGCGCACGCACACCCCCCGGCCCGTCGACGAGTTCGACCTCGACGTCAGGCTCGCCAGCCGCCGCGACGTGGGGGCGTGGCGCGCCGAGACGTGGCAGACGGAGTGCGCCCGGTGCGCGCCCACCGTCGTCGATCAGACGTGCGAGCCGACCTGCGGCGACATCGTGACGTGCGACGCGCCATGCCGCCTGCCCGTCACCGTCCTCGATCCGACCTGTGATCGGACCTGCGCGGGCGCCACGTGCGACACCGGCTGCTGCCGGATTCGCGAACCGCATCCCAGCCAGATCGAGACGGCGTGCAGTCCTCCCTGCCCGGTCCATCGGTGACCGCGGCGCTCAGGCGCTCGCCTCGCGCGCCACCACCGGCGCGCGGTCCAGGCTCTCGCGCGTGCGCAGCAGCAGCCCGAGGACGTGCTGCTCGGTCGGTGGCCCGGCGCCGAGCAGCCGGTTGCAGTGCAGGTGCACGTAGCTCTGGCACAGCCGCTCGAGCGAGGACTCGAGCTCGCCGCCGTCTGCAAGCTCGCGCAGGCGCGCGCCGATCGGGACGATCGCGGCGCCGCGGGCGGCGAGGATCCGCTCGAGCGCGGTCCCTGCTGGCTCGCCCGCGAGTCCCGCCGGATCCCCGAGCAGCCGCCGCAGGGCGCTCTGGCGCGCTCGGTAGTCGTCACCGCTGTGGTGCCTTGAGGCGACCTCGCCGCGGTACCACTCCAGCCGCTGCGCGGGCGCGAGGCCGCGCGCCTCGAGCAGCGCGTCGACGCTCAGGACGGCAAGCGCCGTGCGATCGATCGTCGCGAGCTCGGCGGTGAGCCGCAGCAGCTCGACCACCGCCGCGCTGTCGGCCGCGAACAGCGCCTCGGCAGCCTCGACGCCCCGGACCCCGCCGTAGCGCTCGATCTCGCGCTCGTAGGTGTCGAACGCGATCCGGCGGCACGAGCCGTCGGCGATGAGCTCGCCGGTCCAGGCGCAGACCTTCGCAAACAGGTCGCCGATGAGCCGCTCCGGCGAGCCGGCGAAGCGCAGGCGCAGGTGCGGCTCGGGATCGGAGTAGCGCACGAAGAACCAGCGCTCCGCCAGCCCACTGCCGAGCGCGAACTGGCAGAAGCTTCGGACCGGACCGGCGAGCAGGTCGTCCTCGAGGTTGCGCGGGCAGTAGAGCTTGGCGAACAGCCAGTCGCTGCCGGGCGGGCGCAGGCGCTCGCGCGTCCCGGGCGGCTGTCGCTGCGGGTCCGTCGCCGGGCGCCGGCGCTCGCGATCGTCGCCGGCGCCGGCGCCC
>DASZOA010000424.1:0-6039 GCA_035551055.1 Solirubrobacteraceae bacterium | reverse complement strand
AAGCCCGGCACGGAGGCCGGGCTTCGAGCGGGACCGCGGCGGGGGAGGGGCGGTCCCAGGGCGGTGTCGTCGCCGCTAGATGCGCCGTCCGAAGCCGCGCCGTCCGTAGCCGTATCCGCCGGTGCCGATGCCGCTGAGGAGCACGAGGATGGCGGCGATGATCGCGACGATCGCCGGCAGGCCGAGCGCCACGCACACCCAGTAGACGAGCGCGGCGAGCAGAATGGCGATGAGAATTCCTATCATGTGATGAAACGTCCTCCTTGCGCGAACGGGCAACAACCTGCCCGTGGCGTTACCCGCGAGCACGGCGCGGACGCGCCGGTGCGGACGCTTCTCAGACGATTCTCACAGCCGCTGGACGAGCGTCCCCGTGCCCAGTCCTCCGCCGCAGCACATCGTCACCAGCCCGATCTCCCGGTCGGCGCGCTCGAGCTCGTGCAGCAGCGTCGTCAGCAGCCGGGCGCCGGTCGAGCCGAGCGGATGGCCCAGCGCCATCGCGCCGCCGTTGACGTTGACGCGGTCCATGTCGGGCTCGATCTCCCGCCGCCAGGCGGCGACGACCGGCGCGAACGCCTCGTTGATCTCGACGAGATCGACGTCGCCGATCGTCATCCCGTTGCGCTCGAGCAGCTTGCGCGTGGCCGGGATCGGGCCGGTCAGCATGATCACCGGATCGACGCCGACGGTCGTCTGGTCGAGGATCCGCGCGCGCGGCCTGACGCCGAGCGCGTCGGCCCGCTCGCGCGACATGAGCAGGACCGCCGCGGCCCCGTCGGAGATCTGCGACGACGTGCCGGCGGTGACCTTGCCGTCGGGCTTGAACGCCGGCTGGAGTTGCGCAAGCGCATCGAGGCTCGTGTCGGGACGGATGCCCTGGTCGACGTAGCGGACGTCGCCGTTGGTCGCAAACGGCACGATCTCCCGCTCGAAGCGTCCCTCCTCGGTCGCCTGGTGCGCGAGCCGGTGCGAGCGCAGCGCGAGCTCGTCGAGCTCCGAGCGCGGGATCTCCCAGCGGTCGGCGATCAGCTCGGCGCTCAGGCCCTGCGCGACGAGGTTGTGCTTGGCCAGCAGCTCCGGCGGAAACGGCGTGCCGACCTGCTCGGCGAACGCGAAGCCGGCGCCCATCGGGATGTGGCCGAGGTGCTCGACGCCGGAGCCGATGACGACGTCGTGCACGCCGGCGGCGATCAGCGCGGAGCCGAAGTTCACCGCCTGCTGCGCGGAGCCGCACTGGCGATCGACCGTCGTCGCCGCCGCCTCGATCGGCAGACCGGCCTGCAGCCAGGCGTTGCGCGCGACGTTCCAGCTCTGCTCGCCGATCTGCTGCACGCAGCCCGCGATGACGTCCTCGACCTCGCCCGCGTCGATGCCCGCGCGCTCGATGACCTCCGTGAAGCACGTTCCCAACAGCTCGTTGGGATGCGTGTGCCGGTAGTAGCCCTTCTCGGGATGGCCGCGTCCGATCGGCGTGCGGACGGCTTCGACGATGACGACCTCGCGGCCCTGTTGTCCGTTCATGCGGACTAAGGTACTCGACCGATTGGCGGGTCAACCAGGGAGGAGCGGCGTGGACGAGAAGCTGGGAATCGCTGGGAGCGGGGCGATCGCGACGGGCCTGGCGGCGTGCGCCGCCAAGACGCCCGGACATCTGCTGTGGGCGCGCTCGGACGCGTCCGCCTCGCGCGCGGCGACGGCGATCGCGAAGGCCTGCGAGCGCCTCGGCGACGGCCACGACCCGCTCAACGTGACCGTCACGACCGACCTGGACGCGCTGGGCGAGGCGACCTTCGTCGTCGAGGCGATCTCGGAGGACACGGCGCTCAAGCGCAAGCTGCTGGCCAAGCTCGGCGAGCTGGCGGCAGACGACGCGGTGCTGAGCACGACGACCTCGTCGCTGTCGGTCGGCGAGCTGGCGGCGGCGTCGGGGCGGCCGGCGAGCTTCGTCGGCCTGCACGTCTTCAACCCGGTGCCGCGGATGAAGCTCGTCGAGCTCGCCTACCCCGACGCGGCGAGCGACGCCACCCGCACGCGTGCCCGCGCGCTGTGCGCCGCCCTGGAGAAGGAGCCCGTCGACGTTCCCGACCTCGCGGGCTTCGTCGTCAACCGGCTGCTGTTTCCGTATCTGTTCAGCGCGGTCGACCTCATGGAGCAGACCGGGCTGCCGCCGGAGTCGATCGACACCTGCATGCAGCTCGGCGCCGCGCATCCGATGGGGCCGATCGCCCTGCTGGACTACATCGGGCTCGACGTCGCGGTCGCGATCGGCGACGCGATCGGCGCCGACGTGCCGCCGTCGCTGCGCGACCTGTGCGCGGAGGGCGCACTGGGGCGCAAGAGCGGTCGCGGGCTGTATCCGCCCGAGTTCTACGCGCGCTGAGCGCGCGGCTTTAGGGGCGGTTCAGCTTCGCTGCGAAGATCGCGCTGCGACATACCTCGCACCTCCTCTCAGAAGCACACGACGGGCCCGCGATCGCGGGCCCGTCGCGTCTTGCAGCGGGCGGACCCACCCCGGCCCGCCTCGCCCGGCCTCCGCCGTCCCGCGGGCGGAGGTCTACGCGCTGAAACGCGCGAGCGGCCCGGAACTTGCGCCGACGAGCGGCGATCAGGCGCTTGCGACCTCGTCGCGCACGACCGGCTCGCGTCGGCGCTCGCGGATCCGCACCGCCTCGATGCGGTTCTCGCGCACCGACTCGACGCGGATCGAGTAGCCGTCGGCGCTCACGGTGTCGCCGCGCTTGGGCAGGCGCCCGAGCTTGGCGAAGACGAAGCCGCCGACCGAGTTGTAGGCGTCGCTGTCGATCGGCAGCTTGAGGTCGTAGTCGACGAGGTCGGTGATCGCGACGTGACCGCGCACATACCAGTCGCCGTTGGCAAGCTGGCGCACGTCGCCGCCGGCGGGGTCGGTCTCGTCGTCGATCTCGCCGACGATCTCCTCGATGATGTCCTCGACGGTGACGATCCCGGCCACGCGGCCGTACTCGTCGACGATCACCGCCATCGTCGAGCGGTTTCGCTGCTGGTCGGCGAGCAGATCGTCCAGCGGCTTGGTCTCCGGCACGATAGGCACCGGCCGCACCGCGGGCTCGATCGACGCGTCGGGCCCGTCGGCCATGAGGATCCGCGCCAGCGTGTTGGAGTGCACGACGCCGCGCACCTTGTCGGGGTTGTCGTCCTCGGTCACCGGCAGGCGGGTGTGCCCCGTCGAGATGCAGCGCCGCAGCGCGGTCCCCACGTCCTCGGCGATGTCGACCGTGACGACCGCCGGGATCGGCGTCATGACCTGGCGCGCCTGCTGGTCGTGCAGGTGAAAGACGCCGGTCAGCATCCCCGCCTCGCCCGGGTCCAGGTGACCGCCCGCGTGCGCCTGCGCGATGATCGCCCGCACCTCCTCGGGGGTCGATCCCTCCTCGAAGTCGTCGGCGTCGCCCTTGATCCCCAGCGGGCGCAGCAGCGCGGTGGACGCCTTGTTGAGCAGGTGGATGAACGGCCGCATCACGGCGTTGAAGACGTTCAGCGGGCGCGCCACGCGGCGGGCGACGGTCTCGGCGTTGACGATCGCGTAGATCTTCGGAACCTGCTCGCCGGCGGTGATGTGGCCGGAGGTGACGAGGACGTAGGCGATCGCGATCGCGATCGGGGCCGCAACCGCGTGCGCGAAGTCCTCGAGCACGGGCTCGATGAGCTCGGCGATCGCGGGCTCGCCGAGGAAGCCGATGCCGAGCGAGGCCAGCGTGATCCCGAACTGGCACGCCGACAGGTACTCGCTGAGGTCGTCGAGCTGGGCGAGCACGAGCCGCGCGCGGCGGTCGCCGGCCTCGCCGAGCTCCTCCAGCCGGCCGCGGCGGGCGCGCACGAGCGCGAACTCGGCGGCGACGAAGAAGCCGTTGGCGAGGATCAGCACGCCGACCGCTGTGAGCAGGAGCGCGGTCAAGCGGCGCGGATGGGGCCGGGCCTAGGCTGTCGGCCGCGACTTCGAGGACGGTCGTCGTTCATTGACGCTGCGTCGCAAACCGTAGCAGGGGTCGCGCCGGCTGCCGCGGCGGTTGTCCGGATGACGGCATGGGTACGCGGTTGCGGCGTGAGCGTCGCTCCCGAGCCTCGCGAGATATTCCAGCGCACGCGCGAGGAGGGCAAGCGGCGCCTCACGCGGTCGCGGCTGGAGCTCAGCTCGACGGCGCTCGTCGCCGGCTTCGACGTCGTCTTCGGGATCGTCGCGCTGGCGACCGTGACCCACGCGGCCGCGGGGCGCTTCGGCGAGGACTTCGGGCACCTGCTCGGCTCGCTGGCGTTCGGGATCGCGTTCGTGTTCATCGTCGTCGGCCGCTCGGAGCTGTTCACCGAGAACTTCCTCGTGCCCGTGACCGCGCTGCGCCAGGGCGACATCTCGCCGCGCAAGCTCGCCGAGCTGTGGGTGCTGTCGCCGATCTTCAACCTCGTCGGCGGCATCGCGCTCGTCCTCGTCGTCAGCGTGCCGGGCGTGCTGCCGTCCGGCAGCGGCGCCGCCCTCGTCCCGATCGCCGAGGGGTTCGACGACAACGGCGCGCTGACGGCGTTTCTCAGCGCGATCGCCGGCGGTGCGCTGATCACCGTGATGACGTGGCTCGTCGAGGGCGTCGGCACGATCGGCGGGCGGATCGTCTGCGCCTGGATCGGCGGCGCGGTGCTGACGCTCGGCATGTTCAACCACGTCATCGTCGTGACGCTCGAGATGGTGATGGGCATCCGCTTCGGCGCCGACGTCGGCGGCCTGGACGTCGTGCAGAACTTCTGGATCGCGGCGGCCGGCAACATGGTCGGCGGCCTGCTGTACGTGACCCTGACGCGGACCGGCCAGGCGCTCGGCGCCAGCGACGCCGACGAGAAGGACCTCAGCGTCTGACGGTCGCGCTCACGTCGTCTGGCCGGTGAGCCCGTCGATCATCCCGGCGAGCGCGAAGTCGTTCTCGGTGATCCCCCCGGCCGAGTGCGTCGACAGCGTCAGGCGGACGTGCTTGTAGCCGTGGACGAGGATGTCGGGGTGGTGATTGGCGTCGTCGGCGGCCTCGGCGACCGCGTTGGCGAACGCCATCGCCGCGCGAAAGCCCTTGCACTCGACGTCGCGGACGATGCTGTCGCCCTCGCGCCGCCAATCGCTCGCCCGCAGCCGCTCGTCGATGTCGGTGTCGCTCAGTCGTGCCATACCCTCTCCCTATGCGGATCGTGAGCCTCGTGCCACACGCTACCGAGCTTCTGTTCGCCCTCGGGCTCGGCGACCAGGTGGTCGGCGTCACCCACGAGTGCGACCACCCCGACGAGGCGCAGGACCTGCCCCAGGTCACGCGCAACGTGCTCGAGCCCGGCATGGCCCCGGCCGAGATCGACGCTGCCGTGCGCGCGCGCACCGAGGCCGGCGAGTCGATCTACGAGCTCGACGAGGAGATCGTGCGCGAGCTCGAGCCCGACCTCATCGTCACGCAGGCGCTGTGCCACGTCTGCGCGGTGTCGGTCGACGAGGTGCACGCGCTCGCCCGGTCGCTGCCCGCCCCGCCGCGGGTGATCTCGCTGGATCCGACGACGTACGGCGAGACGCTCGGCGACGTGCGCACGATCGCCCAGGCGACCGACGCCAAGGACGCGGCGCTCGACCTCATCGCGCGGACCGCGCGGCGCGCCGACCTCGTGCGGCTCGCCGTCCGCGGTGCGCCGCGCCCGCGCGTCGCCGCGCTCGAGTGGCTGGACCCGGTCTTCGTGGCCGGCCACTGGACGCCGCAGCTCATCGAGATGGCCGGCGGCGAGGACGTGCTCGGCTTCGCCGGCGAGCCGTCGCGACGAGCAACCTGGGAGGAGGTCGCGGCGGGGCAGCCGGAGGTCGTGATCGTCATGCCGTGCGGCTACGACGCGGCGCGTGCGCTCGTCGAGGCCGAGGAGTTCGCCGACCGGCTGCGCGAGCTCGGCGCCGACCAGGTCGTGGCGGTCAACGCGTCGGCCTACTTCTCGCGGCCCGGTCCGCGGCTCGTCGACGGCCTCGAGCTGCTGGCGCACATCCTGCACCCCGAC
>DASZOA010000423.1:0-4290 GCA_035551055.1 Solirubrobacteraceae bacterium | reverse complement strand
GCGAACGCGTCGCCCCGGCCGAGAACAGCGCGACGTCGAAGCCCTGGATCGTCTCCTCGTCGAGCGGCTGCACGACGAGCCCGCCGTCGAGCTCGCGCCCGACCGAGCGCGGCGATGCGAACGGCACGATCTCCGCGGCGGCAAAGCCGCGCGAGCGCAGCAGCCGCAGCATCACGGTCCCGACCGCGCCGGTCGCGCCGACCACCGCGACGCGCAGCCCGCGTCCCGCGGCGCTCACACGAACTCCCCGAACGGCCGCTCGGGACGCATCGTGCCCACGCCCGACAGCTCGAACGCCGCATGCAGCGCGCGTACCGCGCCGGGCACGGACTCGCCGGGGATGACGCACGAGATCTTGATCGGCGACGTGGAGATCATCTCGATGTTGACGCCCTCGCTGCCGAGCGTCGTGAAGACCTTCGCGGCGACGCCGGGGTGGGACTTCATCCCGGCGCCGATGACCGACACCTTGCCCATCTTCTCGTCGGTCTGCACCTCGAGCCCCAGCTCGTCGGCTAGCGGCGCCAGCGCCGCGCGCGCGTCGGCCAGATCGGAGCGCGGCACCGTGAACGACATGTCCGCGACGGCGCCCTCCGACACCGGCTCGTTCTGGATGATCATGTCGATGTTGACGTTCGCGTCCGCGAGGGCGGTCGCGATCCGCCCCGCGATCCCGGGCGTGTCCGGAACACCCTTCAGCGTGACCCGCGCCTCCTCGGTCGAATGCGTCACGGCGGTGATCAGCGGCTGCTCCACGGTCTCCTCCTCTCCGACGATCACGGTACCGGGATCGTCGCTGAAGCTCGATCGGCAGTGGATCCGCACGCCGTGGTTGCGGGCGTACTCGACGGAGCGCAGCTGCAGGACGCCGGCGCCCGAGGCCGACATCTCGAGCATCTCCTCGAATGACACGACCGGCAGCTTGCGGGCGTCGGCGACGATTCGCGGATCGGCGCTGAAGACGCCGGCGACGTCGGTGTAGATCTCGCAGACGTCGGCCCCGATCGCGGCCGCGAGGGCGACCGCGGTCGTGTCCGAGCCGCCGCGTCCGAGGGTCGTGACGTCCTTCGCGGTCGACACCCCCTGAAAGCCCGCCACGAGCACGATGGCGTCCTCCTCCAGCCCCTGGCGTATCCGATCGGCGCGCACATCTAGGATGCGCGCCTTCGTGTGCGACGTGTCTGTCACGATCCCCGCCTGTGAGCCGGTCAGCGAGATCGCCCGGTGCCCGAGATCGTTGATCGCCATCGCGCACAGCGCGCACGACTGCCGCTCGCCGGTCGAGAGCAGCATGTCCATCTCGCGCGGATCCGGATTGGGTGAGATCTCCTGCGCCTCGGCGATCAGGAAGTCGGTGGTCTTGCCGCGCGCGCTGAGGACGGCGACCACGCGGTTGCCGGCCTCGCGCTTGGCGACGATGCGGCGCGCGGCGCGCTTGAGGCGCTCGGCATCGGCCACCGAGGTGCCGCCGAACTTCATGACAACCGTGCCGGACATGGGCGGTTCGGAGGCTAGCGGGTGACCGCGCTGCGCCCGCCTGGCCGCCTGGCCGTCGTCGCGGCGGCACTGCTGCTCGTCGTCGGCGGCGCCGTCTACGTCCTCTTCCTGCGCGGCGGCGACGCCCCGGTCGTCGAGGCGGGGTCGCGCTTCGGCGGCGAGGACGAGGGCGGCGGAGGCGGGACGCTGCTCGACACGCTCGCGCCGGTGCTGGCGGCGCGCGGCGGGTCGCGCCGGACGGGCTCCGACCCGGCGCCGCCGAGCGAGGACGAGGTCAGGCGCGCGCCCGGCGACGCCGTCGCCGGCCTGTTCGTCGTCGGCTTTCGCGGCAAGCTGCGCGACACGTCCTTCTTCGAGCGCCTCGCCGCGCGCCCCTATGGCGGGGTGCTGCTGACGCGCGCCAACTACGACCAGCCCCAGCAGCTGTCCGGGCTGACGTCGAAGATCCAGGAGGTCGCGCGCGGCGCCGGTCACGCCGCGCCGCTGGTCGCTGCCCAGCAGGAGGGCGGCGAGTTCAGCGCCTTCCCGAATCTCGAGCCGCTGGCGCAGGTCGACGTCGGCGAGGGCAACCGCGACCAGATCCGCGCGAGCGCGCGCCGCGCCGCCGAGCAGCTCAAGGCGCTCGGCGTGGGCGTCAATCTCGCGCCCTACGCCGACATCGCCGTGGCCGGCGGGCCTGGCCAGGGGCGCGCGTTCGCCGATTCGCCGGCGAAGGTCACAAGCGCCGTCAGGGCGACGGTGGCCGCCTACAACCGCGTCGGCGTGGCGGCCGCGGTCGGCCCGTTTCCGGGCAACGGTGCGGCGTCCCAGGACCCCGAGACCGGGCCGGCGCCCGTCGGGCTCGGGCTCGAGGAGCTGCGCGAGCGCGACATGGCTCCGTTCGCCGCGGTGGCCGGCGGCCCCGACGCGGCGCCGGCGATGCAGATGTCCAACGCGATCTACGTCGCCTTCGACGCCGTCACGCCGGCGACGGCGTCCTCGCAGGCCGTCGAGGAGCTGCGCGAGCGGCTCGGCTTCGAGGGCGCGATCGTCTCGGCCGATCTCGTCGCGACGACTGCGACGACCGGAGGCAGCGTCGGCGGCGTCGCCGTCGAGGCACTGAAGGCGGGCGTCGACCTGCTCCTCGTCCCCGGCGGGCGCGCGCAGCAGGACGAGGCCCACCGCGACGTCGCCGCCGCCGTGCGCAGCGGCGAGATCGCGCCCGAGCGCGTCGTCGCCGCGCTCACGCGGATCGCGAAGCTGCGCGCGTTCACGCGCAGAGCGCGCGAGCCGCTGCGACCGCAGTAGCGGTGCCCCGCCGCCGCCCGACCGGGCGCGGCGCGTTGCGGTCGGCTACAGCCGCCGCCGCCCGGCGAACGCCTTGCCGAGCGTCACCTCGTCGGCGTACTCGAGGTCGCCGCCGACCGGCAGCCCGCTCGCCAGCCGCGTGACGACGACCGCCGGCGCCCGCTCGCGCAGCACGTCGGCGACGTACAGCGCCGTCGCCTCGCCGGTCGTCGTCGGGTTCGTCGCAAGGACGACCTCGCGGATCGCGCCCGCCGGATCGGTGACGCGCTCGAACAGCTCGGCCAGCTTGAGGTCCTCGGGGTCGATGCCGTCGATCGGCGACAACGCCCCGCCCAGCACGTGGTAGCGCCCGCCGTACTCGTGCGTGCGCTCGACCGACACGACGTCCGGCGCCTCCTCGACGACGCAGATGAGCGCTTGGTCGCGGCGCTCGTCGCTGCAGATCCGGCAGCGCGGCCCCTCGGCGAGGTTGAAGCAGATCTCGCACAGGCCGATGCGCTCCTTGACCTCGCGGATGGCGTCGGCGAGCGCCGCGGCGTCCTGCGGCGAGGCGCGCAGGATGTGGAACGCCAACCGCTGGGCGGTGCGGTTGCCGATCCCGGGCAGCTTGCCGAGCTCGGTGATCAGGCGCTGGATCGGCGGGGCGTACAACCGGGGCGCGTGCTCAGAGGCCGAGGCCCGGCGGCAGCCCGAGCGCGCCGAGGTCCATGCCCCCGGTGAGGCCGCCCATCTTCTTGGCGGCGAGCTCCTGCGCCTGGCGGATCGCCTCGTTGACGGCGGCGAGCACCATGTCCTGCAGCAGCTCGACGTCCTCGGGGTCGACGGCGTCGGGATCGATCCTGACGTCCTTGAGCACGAGGTCGCCGGTGATCGTCACGGTCACCATCCCGCCGCCGGCCGACGCCTCGACGGTCTCGTTGGCGAGCGCCTCCTGGGCCTTCATCATGTCGGCCTGCATCTTCTGGACCTGCTTGAGCATCTGGTTCATGTTCGGCTGGGGCATCAGCTGGCCTCGCTGTCGGGATGGATCTCTTCGGCGTCGAACTCTGCCACGAAGCGCTCGATCCACTCGTGATCGGTCGGCGCAGCGGCCGGCGGCTGCGCGCCGGCGGACTCCTCGAGCACGTAGCGGATCTGCGGCCGCACCCCGGTGACCGCCCCGATCGCGCCCGCGACGCAGGCGCGGTACTCCTCGTCGTCGGCGCGGCGCATGAGGTAGGCCGCGTCATGCGCGAACGCGACGGTGACGCGGCCCTCGTCGACGGCCAGCGGCCGCGCCTCGGCGAGCGCCGCCGCGCAGAGCGCGTTCGACGCCCTGCCGCTCTCGACGACGGCCGGCCAGACGGCGCGCAGGCCGTCGAGCTCGAGCCCGGCCGGGGCGGCGACCGCGACGGCACCGGCCGGCGCGTCGACCGGAGGCGGGGACTCGGCCGCCGGGCGCGGCGGCGCTCGCCGAGGCGCGGCCGCTGGCCGTCGACGAGGGCCGCGTCACCGTCGCGTTCGCGC
>DASZOA010000422.1:0-2969 GCA_035551055.1 Solirubrobacteraceae bacterium | reverse complement strand
TCCGACGGCGACCTCATGGAGGGCATCGCCGCGGAGGCCGCGTCGCTCGCCGGTCAGCTCGCGCTCGGAAAGCTCATCTACCTCTACGACGACAACGACGTCTCACTCGACGGGCCGACGTCGCTGAGCTTCAATCGCGAGGACGTCGACAAGCGCTTCGAGGCCTACGGCTGGCACGTGCTCGACGTCCGCGACGCCAACGACGTCGCCGCGATCGAGGCCGCGATCCGCGACGGCCAGAAGGTCGACGACCGACCGACGCTGATCCGCGTGAAGTCCGTCATCGGCTACCCCGCGCCGACCAAGGCGGGCACGAGCAGCGTCCACGGCGCCGCGCTCGGCGAGGACGAGGTGCGCGCGACGAAGGAGCGCATGGGCTGGGATCCCGACAAGCACTTCTACATCCCCGACGAGGTCTACGCCGCCTTCTCGATGAAGGAGGACGGCGGCGCCGCGCACCGCGAGTGGAACGAGCGCTTCCAGGCCTGGCGCGAGGAGCATCCGCAGCTCGCCGAGGAGTGGGACCTGGCCTGGCAGGGCAAGCCGCTGCCCGGTTTCGCAGACGCGCTGCCCACCGAGTGGGACGAGGACGAGATCGCCACCCGCGGCGCCGGGGCGAAGATCATGGCCGCCATCGAGGACTGCGTCCCGACGTTGCTCGGCGGGGCCGCCGACCTGTCGGAGTCCACGAAGACCGAGTTCCCCAACTCCGAGCGCTACACGGCGGAGAAGGCGGGCCGCAACATCTTCTTCGGCGTGCGCGAGCACGCGATGGGCGGGGCCGTCAACGGCATGGCCGCCCACGGCGGGATCGTGCGTCCGTACGGCTCGACCTTCCTGCAGTTCGCCGACTACATGCGGGGCGCGATCCGCCTGTCGGCGCTCACCGGGCTGCCGACCTCGTGGGTGTTCACGCACGACTCGGTCGGCCTCGGCGAGGACGGCCCGACGCATCAGCCCGTCGAGCACCTCGCGGCGCTGCGCGCGATGCCGGGGCTCGTCGTGCTGCGCCCCGCCGACGCGCACGAGACCGCCGAGAGCTGGCGCATCATGGTCGAGGACCTCGAGGGCCCGGCGGCGCTGGTCCTCTCGCGTCAGAAGCTGCCGATCCTCGACCGCTCCGAGTACGCGTCCGCGTCCGGCGTCGCCAAGGGCGCCTACGTGATCGCCGACGCCGACGACGCGCAGGTGACGATCATCGCGACCGGCAGCGAGGTCGCCACCGCGCTCGCCGCGCGCGAGCAGCTCGACGTGCCGGCGCGCGTGGTCTCGATGCCGTCGTGGGAGCTCTTCGAGCAGCAGGACGAGGACTACAGGGAGTCCGTCCTGCCCGACGACCTGCCGACGCTGTCCGTCGAGGCCGGAGTTTCGCTGGGCTGGGAGCGCTACGCCGACGTGATCGTCTCGATCGAGCGCTTCGGCGCCTCCGCCCCCGGAGCGCTCGTGCTCGAGAAGCTCGGCATGACGCCCGACAACATCGTCGCGCACGTCCAGCAGCTGCTCGGCACGAAGGTCTAGCGGTAGCGGCTCAGCCGGATGCGGCGGGTCGCGGCTCGAGCACGGCCGCGAGCCGCCGCGCGTCGGCGGAGACCGTCACGTGGATCGCGGCGGGCTCGCGCACCCACGCGATGAGATCATGTGACTGCAGGCGCTCGAGCATGAACTCAAACGCCAGCGCCTGCGGGCGCGAGCGGTAGCTGCGGCGGATGTCGAACGCCCAGCCGGTCGTGTGCAGCGAGTAGTTGCGCGTGGCCTCGCGGTTGCGGGCGACCAGCAGCCGCTGGTAGCTCCGGTCCCGAACGCTGCTCGTGACGACGAGCGGCTCCTGCCCGGAGATCGCCTTGACCCCCGCGCCGAGGTAGGCCAGCAGCGCGAGCGCCGACGGGCGCAGCCCGCGGTAGGTCCTGCGGCTGCGCCCCAGGCGCGGCGCGAGCTCGCCCATCGCGGGATCGAGCGCGAGCCCGTACCTGGCGAGCGTGGGCGCGTCCAGCGCGGCGAGCCGGCGGTCGTCGTAGGCGTCGCGCAGCTCCGACGGCGAGCCGAAGCGCGCGGTTTCGGCGGGCGGGTGGAGGACCTCCTCGGCCGAGTTCTTGGCGGTCTGCAGTTCGGCGAGCCGGTCGAGCCGCGCCGGGTCGCCGCGGTACAGGCGCATGATCTCGCGCGCGGCCTCGACGCGCCAGAGGTACGTCGCCGAGTCGTCGCCGAAGGCGGCGAGCTTCGCGTAGGCCTCGGCGTGCTCGAGCGGCGTCGAGTCGAAGTACAGCCGCGCGTAGGAGATCTCGTCCTCGCCGTAGGCGCGCAGCGCGTCCTGCAGGTTGCCGATCCCCATGTGGTAGCTCACGACGGCGAGGTCGTCGCGGCCGAGCGCCTCGCGCGCGATCAGCAGGTAGCGCGCCGCGCCGGCGAGCGCCTTCGGCGGGTCGAAGCGCTCGTCGACCTCGCGGCGCCGCGCCCGCAGGCGCTCGACGAGCTCGGCGTCGCCGCGCCGCGACGCGCGCCGGATCGAGCGCCCGATCGCCCGCGCGCCCGCGGGATCGACCTTCATGTCCAGCAGGTTGCGCCCGGTCTCGGCGAGGATCTGCGTCAGCCCGACGGCGCCCTCGAGGCGCGGGTCGGCGATCGCGTCGGGCCGACCGGCGCTCTCGAGCAGGACCATCGCCTCGAGCGTGTCGGGCTCGATGGCGGCGGTCTCGGCGGCGGCCTCTACGAGCGCGCGGTAGCGCGCGGTGCGCTCCGCGCTCGCCCGCACGCCGCCCGGCGACTTGGCGTAGACGATGTGCGCGTGCCCGCGCGCGGCGGCGGCCGCGAAGTCGTCCTCGCGCTCCGGGGTGTAGGCGAGCGGGTCGGTGTCGGCGCCGGTCCCGGGCACGAGCCGCGGCCGGCTCGTGTCGCCCGGGAAGAGCGCGATCACGGCGGCGACGGAGAGCACGACGACGGCGACGAGCGCGAGCACGCGGCGGACGGGGGAC
>DASZOA010000421.1:0-1925 GCA_035551055.1 Solirubrobacteraceae bacterium | reverse complement strand
GGTCTTCACGCACGCGTCCTGGACCGAGCGCCGCAGCGACTCCTACTCGCGGTTGGCCTTCCTCGGCGACTCGGTGCTGAGCCTCGCGGTCACGTCGCACCTGTACCCCCGCCTGGAGGCCGAGCGCTTCGGCGCCGGGCGACTGACGAAGATCCGCGCCCAGAGCGTGTCGGGCGTGTCGTGCCGCGCCGTCGCCGAGCGGCTCGGGGTGCCCGACCGGCTGCGCGCGTCCGCGCCGGAGGGGATCGGGCAGAGCGCCGACGCGCTCGTCGAGACCGAGCGCGTGCTGGCGTCGGTCGTCGAGGCCGTGATCGGCGCCTGCTACCTGCACGTCGGCTACGAGCGCACGGCGGCGGCGGTCGTCGAGGCCTTCGCGCCCGAGATCGCCAACGCGCTCGCCAACCCCGTCGACTTCAAGTCCACGCTGCAGGAGCGCCTCGCGCGCCGTGCGGAGACGGTCGAGTACTTCATCGCCTCGGAGGACGGGCCGCCGCACGACCGCACGTTCGAGGTCGTCGCGACGGTCGGCGGCGCGCCGGTCGGGCGCGGCGCCGGGCGTTCGAAGAAGCACGCCGAGCAGGAGGCCGCGCGGATCGCGCTGGAGACGCTGCACCCGCCGGACGTCGTGCCCTCGGAGGCCGAGCAGGGATGAGCGGGTGCACCTGAGCTCGATCACGCTCAAGGGCTTCAAGTCCTTCCCCGACCGCACCAGGCTCGAGTTCGGCCCCGGCGTGTCGGTCGTCGTCGGGCCCAATGGCTCGGGCAAGTCGAACATCACCGACGCCGTGCTCTGGGCGATGGGCGAGCAGTCGCCGCTCGCCGTGCGCGGGCAGTCGATGCGCGACGTGATCTTCGGCGGCGGGCGCGGGGTGCAGGCGCGCAGCGCCGCCGAGGTGGAGATCGTCATCGACAACGGCGACGGCGCGCTCGACGTGCCCGCCGGCGAGATCTCGATCGTTCGCCGCCTCGACCGCGCGGGCGAGGGCGAGTACCGCCTCAACGGCGCGCGGTGCCGGCTCGTCGACGTGCTGGAGATCCTCTCCGACACGGGTCTGGGCAAGGAGATGCACTCCGTCGTCTCCCAGGGGCGCGTCGAGTCGATCGTCACCTCCAAGCCGCGCGACCGGCGCCTGCTGATCGAGGAGGCCGCGGGCCTGGGCAAGCACCGCAAGCGCCGCCGCCGCGCGCAGCTCAAGCTCGAGCGCACGCAGGACAACCTCGACCGCGCGCTGGACGTCGAGCGCGAGGCGCGCGCGCGCCTGCGTCCGCTCAAGCGCCAGGCCGAGGCCGCCGAGCTGCACGAGCGGCTGGAGCGCCAGTCGCTCGAGGCGCGCTGGGAGCTCGTGCGCGACCTCGCCCGCGCGCGGCGCGCCGACCTGCGCGCCGCCGCGGCGGCGGCCGCCGTCGCCCGCGCGCAGCGCGACGAGGCCCAGACGGCGCTCGACGACGTCGCGGCCCGTCGCCAGGCGGCCGAGCAGGCGATGGCCGAGCGCACCGAGCAGCGCGAGGCGTTCGCGCAGCGGGTGTACCGCGCGCGCTCGGCCGGCGAGCGCGTCGAGCTGCGCCTCGAGCGCGTCCGCGCGACCGGCGAGGACCTGTGCGAGCGCGCCGAGCGCCGCGCGCACGAGCTGGCGGCGCTGCAGGCGCTCGCCGGCGCGGAGGGCGAGACCGTCGCGCACGACGGCGGCCGCGAGCGGATCGCGGCGCTCGAGGGCGAGCTCGCGCAGCTGGCCGCCGACCACGCCGCCCAGCTCGAGCGCGAGCTCGCCGGCCTGGAGCGCGAGCGCGCCGAGGCGCTCGCCGCCGCCGAGGACGCCCGCGGCGCGCGCGACGCCGCACGGGCGCTGCTGGCGGCGGCCACCGCCGCCGCCGAGGCCGCGCGCGCCGAGCGGCGCGAGCGCGACCGCCGGCTCGAGGCCGCGCGC
>DASZOA010000420.1:0-1794 GCA_035551055.1 Solirubrobacteraceae bacterium | reverse complement strand
CGGCGCACGCGCGACCCCGATGACGTCGACATCTCGTGGAAGCTCGGCGACTACCGCTTCGACCTTCCGCTGCTCGCCTCCGCGATGGACGGCGTCGTCTCGCCGGCGACGGCCGGGCTGATCGGCCGGCTCGGCGGGCTGGCGGTGCTCAACCTCGAGGGGATCTTCACCCGCTACGACGACGCCGAGGCGCAGCTCGAGCGGATCGCGCGCCTGCCCGCGGACAGCGCGACGCGCGAGATGCAGGAGATCTACCGCTCGCCGATCGTGCCCGAGCTGATCGCCCGGCGGATCGCGGAGATCAAGGAGCAGGGCGTCGTCGTCGCCGCCTCGCTGACCCCGCAGCGCGTGCGCCGCTACTACGAGCTCGCGCTCGAGGCGGGCCTGGACATCCTCGTCATCCAGGGCACGGTCGTCTCCGCCGAGCACGTCTCCAGCGACGAGTCGCGCCCGCCGCTGAACCTCAAGGAGTTCATCCGCGAGGTCCCGCTGCCGGTCGTCGTCGGCGGCTGCGCGAGCTACCACACCGCACTTCACCTCATGCGCACCGGCGCGGCCGGGGTGCTCGTCGGCGTCGGCCCCGGCGCGGCGTGCACGACGCGCGGCGTGCTCGGCATCGGCGTGCCGCAGGCGACGGCGATCGCCGACGTCGCGGGCGCGCGCTCGCAGCACATGCTCGAGACCGGCGAGTACTGCCAGGTCATCGCCGCCGGCGGGATGCGCAACGGCGGCGACGTCTCCAAGGCGATCGCCTGCGGCGCCGACGCGGTCATGATCGGCTCGCCGCTGGCGCGCGCGTACGAAGCGCCGGGCCGCGGCTACCACTGGGGGATGGCGACGTTCCACCCGACGCTGCCGCGCGGGGCGCGCGTCAAGACCGTGCAGAACGGCACGATCGAGGAGATCCTCGTCGGGCCGGCGCATCAGAACGACGGCACGTTCAACCTCATGGGCGGCCTGCGCACCTCGATGGCGACCTGCGGCTACCGGGACATCGCCGAGTTCAACCGCGCCGAGCTGATGATCGCGCCGGCGCTGCAGACCGAGGGCAAGCAGCTGCAGACCGCGCAGGGGATCGGGATGGGCGCGCGCGGCGTGACCTCCGCCGCCTCGCCGCCGGAGGCGCCCCGCGACAACGGCGCCCACAAGGAGCCGGCGCTCAGCCGCGACGGATGACGCCGCCTTCCTGCCCGCCGGCGGTGCGATCGCAGATCGAGCGGGGGCGCCCGCGGTGAGCGACGGCGTCGTCACCAGCGCCACGGCCGCGACGGAGCTGGTGGAGGAGGACGTCCGCAACGTCGCCGCGCCGCGCGCCGTCGACGAGGTCGTCGTGCTGGACTACGGCGGGCAGTACTCGCAGCTGATCGCCCGCCGCGTCCGCGAGCTCGGCGTCTTCAGCGAGCTGCTGCCCCATCACGTCGGCGCCGACGAGGTCCGCCGGCGCCGGCCGAAGGGGCTGATCCTGTCCGGCGGGCCGGCGTCGGTGTACGCGCCCGGCGCGCCGCGCCTGGAACGCGAGCTGCTCGAGCTCGGCGTCCCGGTGCTCGGCATCTGCTACGGCATGCAGCTGATCGCCACCGAGCTGGGCGGCCGCGTCGAGGGCGCCGAGATCGGCGAGTTCGGGCGCTCGGAGCTGACCGTGCGCGAGCCGGGGCGCCTGTTCGCGGGCCTGCCGGGCGAGCAGACCTGCTGGATGTCGCACCGCGACACCGTCTTCGCGCCGCCGCCGGGCTTTGAGGCGCTGGCCTCCTCGACGGGGTCGCCGGTGGCGGCGCTGGAGTCCGTCGAGCAGGA
>DASZOA010000419.1:0-8289 GCA_035551055.1 Solirubrobacteraceae bacterium | reverse complement strand
ATCGCCGCGCTCCCTCGCGCGATGCCATCGATCTTCGACTCCGACAGCCTCGAGGTCACCCCCGAGCAGACGCAGGCGGCCCTCGCCGACGACAGCGCGCAGGTGATCGACGTGCGCGAGCCCTACGAGTGGGAGGCCGGGCGGATCGACGGCGCCGTGCACATCGAGCTCGAGCACCTCGCGTCCAACGCGGGCAAGGTCGACACCGATCGACCGGTGATCTTCCACTGCCGACTCGGCTCGCGCTCGGCGATGGCCGCCCAGGCCTTTCGCGGCGTCGGGATCGACGCCTACTCGATGGCCGGCGGCCTGCAGCGCTGGGCCGACGAGAACCGTCCGCTCGTGCCCGAGGGAGGCTTCGTCGCCGAGCACTGATACACCCGTCCAGGACCGCGTCGGCTCGGGGCGCGGCGGGTAGTTGCTCCTCGCACCGGCCAAAGGAGCCACATGTACATCGGCATCGGAACGCTGCTGCTGATCATCATCCTGCTGATCATCCTGCTGTAGCCGAAAGGCCCGCTCCCCCGAGCGGGCCTTTCGTGCCACAGCCGGCGACGCCGGCGCTCCTAGAGCTTGAGGACGTTGACCGCCTTCGGCCCCTTGTCGCCCTGCTCCTCGTCGTACTGCACCCGCGCTCCCTCGCTGAGAGAGCGAAATCCGTCGGCAACGATCCCCGTGTGATGGACGAAGAGATCGCGGCTGCCCTCGTCGGGCGTGATGAAACCGAACCCCTTGTCGTCGCTGAACCACTTGACGGTGCCGGTGGGCATGAGCCGCCTCCCCCGAATGATCTTTCGTGCTGCGTAGCCGAGGAGAGCCGAGGCCCGAATCTGCGACGCCCGCACACTGCTTCGCCGGGTCTCACCCGGCCCGTTCCGGCGCGCAACGTACCACGCAGGGACGCCGCGAGCAGGGCGACTTCTCCTACGATCGTCAGGGACCCCGAAAAGAGGAGGAAAAAAGGATGGCCGCGGACGAAGCGCACGAGGTCGTGACCGGCGACGTCGAGCACGACGGGCACCTGCCGCCATCCGAGGAGACGGGCTGACCGTGCGACGCCCCGCCGTCGCCGCAGCGCTGGCGCTCGTCGTGGCGGCGTGCGGCTGCGGCGACGCCGACGCGCCGGCCGGGGGCCCGACGGCGACCACGGCCAGCGACACGATCGACCTGCGCGTCGTCTACGACGACGGCTCGGGCCGCAAGAGCACGGGCAGGCTGATCTGCCGCGACGGCGAGCGCCGCGCCGAGGGCGCGCTCGAGGCCGGCGCGTCCCCCGCCAAGCTGTGTGCCCAGGCGCGCGGACTCGAGGAGCTGCTCACGACCCCGCCGGACAAGGGGCGGGTGTGCACGCAGATCTACGGCGGTCCCGAGACGGCGCGCATCACCGGAACGATCGGCGGCGAGCAGGTCGACCGCCGCTTCGCGCGCACCAACGGCTGCGAGATGGCCGACTTCAAGCGCGCCGCAGGACTGCTGCCGCCGTAATCGGGGTTCCACCGCCGCACGCGCCGGCTGCAGGTCGCCCGCTTCCCCTCCGGGCAATCCCCTAGGCCGGTCAGGGACATCCCCAATGGAAGCGCCGCCGCCGCGCCGCGAGGCTCCCAAGCGTCCGCCGAATCGGTCCGAAAGGAGCAGAACCGTGCCCGCCAGCCGCCTTGCCCGCCTCGGAGCCTGGTGCTTTCGCCGCCGCCGCCGCGTCCTCGCCGCGTGGGTCGCGGCGCTCGCCGTCGCGTTCGTCGCGATCGCACCGCTGGCCGGCGAGTTCCGCGCCGACTTCAACACGCCCGGCTCGGACTCCGAAGACGCCGACCGCGTCCTGCAGGAGCGCTTTCCCGAACGCTCGTCGGCCACGCTCGACGTCGTCTGGCGCGCCGCGGACGGCGCGCGCTCGCCCGCCGTGCGCGAGCGCATCGACGCCCTGCTCGCCGCCGCGCAGCGCCTGGAGGGCGTCGGCCGCGCGAGCCCGCCGGAGCTCTCGTCCGACGGGGAGACGGCGATCGTGCGACTGCAGATCGACGCCGAGCGCGACAGTGAGGTGCCGGTGCAGACCGGCGAGCGGCTCATCGCGCTCGCCGAGCGGGCCTCGACCGACGACCTCGAGGTCGCGGTCGCGGGCTGGGCGATCTCCAACGCGCAGGAGAGCGACGTCAGTCCCGAGGTCGTCGGCTTCGCGATCGCCGCGCTCGTGCTGCTCGTGACGTTCGGCTCGCTGCTCGCCGCGGGGCTGCCGCTCGTGACCGCGCTCTTCGGGCTTGCGATCGGGACGACGCTCGTCGGCACGATCGCCGCCGTCATGGACGTGCCGGACTTCGCGCCCGCGGTCGCGGCGATGATGGCGATCGGCGTCGGGATCGACTACGCGTTGCTCGTCGTGACGCGCTACCGCACTGCGCTGGCGGCGGGCCGGGAGCCGCAGGCGGCGGTCGCCGAGTCGATCTCGACGGCCGGCCGGTCGGTGCTCGTCGCGGGCATGATCGTCGTGATCGCGCTGCTCGGCCTGTTCGCGATGCGCCTGCCGTTCCTCAACGGCGTCGCGGTCTCGTCGAGCCTCGCGGTGCTCGTCGCCGCGGTCGCCGCCGTGACGCTGCTGCCCGCGCTGCTGGGCTTCATCGGCCACCGGATCGACCGCCTGCGCGTGCCCGGCGGCGCCCGCGTCGGCGCCCGGCGGCCGGAGCGCTGGCTCGGCTACGCGCGGGCGATCCAGCGCCGGCCGTGGACGGCAGCGCTGGCCGGCACCGCGCTCCTCGTCGTGCTCGCACTGCCGGTCACCGACTTCCGGCTCGGCTTTCCCGACGCCGGCAACGATCCCGCCGGCACGATGACGCGCACGGCCTACGACCTCGTCGCCGAGGGCTTCGGCCCGGGCGCGAGCAGCCCGCTGCTGATCACCGCGCAGGCCGAGTCCGGCGGCGTGGCGCGGCGCGGCGCGGCGCTGCTGCGCGAGCGCGTCGCCGCGCAGCCCGAGGTGCTCTCGACGTCGCCCGCGCAGCTCGATCCGACCGGCGATGCGGCGGTCGTGCTCGCGACGCCGCGGACGTCGGTCCAGGACGAGGCGACGCAGCGGCTCGTCGACCGCCTGCGCGACGACGTCGCGCCGCAGCTGGCGCGGAGCGCCGGCCTCACCGTCCATGTCGGCGGGATGTCCGCCGCGATCATCGACCAGAGCGAGTACACGCTCGCCCGCCTGCCGCTGTTCATCGGCGCGGTCGTCTCGCTGTCGTTCCTGCTGCTGCTGGCCGCGTTTCGCTCGCTGGCGGTCGCGCTGAAGGCGGGCGTGCTCAACCTGCTGTCGATCGGCGCCGCCTACGGCGTCGTCGCGCTCGTCGCCGACGGCGGCTGGGCGGGCGAGCTCGTCGGCATCGACACGCCGACGCCGGTGCCGCCGTTCATCCCCGTGTTCATGTTCGCGATCCTCTTCGGGCTGTCGATGGACTACGAGGTGTTCCTGCTGTCGCGCATCCGCGAGGAGTACCTGCGCCACGGCGACAATGCCCGCGCGGTGTCCGACGGGCTGGCGACGACGGCGCGCGTCATCACGGCGGCGGCGGCCATCATGATCGCGGTCTTCAGCTCGTTCGCGCTGGCCGACGACGTGATCCTCAAGCTCATGGGCATCGGGCTGGCGACGGCGATCCTCGTCGACGCGACGATCGTGCGGATGGTGCTCGTGCCGTCGATCATGCAGCTGCTCGGCCGCGCGAACTGGTGGCTGCCGGCCTGGATCGAGCGGCTGCTGCCGCGCGCTCCGGCCGCGGCGGCCGAGCCGGCGAGCGCTTCGAGCCCCGCCTGACCCGAGGGCCGGGCGACCGGCGCGCTCGCCCGCGCGCGGCGGAAACTTTCTCCCTCCGGTCGGCCGCGACTTATAGGCTCCCTGCTGCTCATGCGGCGCTGCCTGCTCATCGCGACGCTCGTGTTCTGCTGGCTGCTGCCGCTGGGCAGCGCGTCGGCGGCCGCCCCCGGCGGCGACGACGGCGACCGGATCGTGCTCGTCGGGTCGGTGCTCGTCGATCACGACGAGACCGCCGGCGACGTCGTCGTGGTCGACGGCGACGTGCTCGTGCGCGGCACGGTGACCGGCGATCTCATCGTCGTCTCCGGCGATGTGACGATCCGCGGCACGGTGGCGGGCGACGTCGTCGTCGTCTCGGGCCTGGCGACGCTCGGCCGCGCCGCGCGCGTCTCCGGCGACCTCGTCTACGCCGACGACCGGCCGATCCTGACGCCGGGCGCGCGGGTCGAGGGCGACGTCCAGAGGTTCGCCGTCGGCGACGCGAGCATCATCGGCGCGATCGGCACGTGGATCGTGTTCACGGTCTCGCTGCTGGTCCTCGGTCTCGTGCTGCTGCTGCTCGCGCCGCGCGCCGGTGCGGCCCTCGCCGCCACGGCCAGGGCCAAGGCGCTGGTCTCCGCGATCGTCGGCCTGCTCGCGTTCTTCCTGCTCCCGATCATCGCGATCGCCCTGGTGGTGACGATCATCGGGCTGCCGCTCGGCATCGTGCTGCTGCTGCTGATCCTGCCGCTGTACGCCTTCGGCTACCTCACGTCGGCGCTCGTCATCGGCTCGGCGATCCGCAAGCAGGGCGGCATCCTCGCCTTCGTGATCGGCCTCATCATCCTCCAGCTGCTCGGGCTGATCCCGATCGCCGGCGGCATCATCGGCTTGCTCGCGATCCTGTTCGGGCTCGGCGTGCTGCTCGTCGCGCTCGTCCGCGCGCGCACTGCAAGTCCTGTTGCATCAACGAGGGGTTGACGGCTCGGCGGCGAGGTCGTTGCTAGCGTCGCGCGCGCCGCGATGTCCCTGCGCCGCCTCGCCCTCATCTGCGCCGTCGCCGCCTGCGCGGCGACCGCCGCCGTCGTGCTCGCCGACGCCGGCCCGGCGGGCGCCGACCTCAACAGCCGGATCAACGCCAGCGCCGACCGCGCCGAGCGCCTGCGCGCCGCCGTCGCGGCCGAGCGGGCGCGCATCCGGCGCTCGTCGCGCGGCATCGCACGCGCGCAGCGGCGCCTGCGCGTGCTGCAGGCCGCCGCGGCCGAGCAGCGCGCAGAGCTCGAGCGCGTGCGGACGGACTTCGCGCGCGCGCGCGACCGTCTGACGCGGCTCGTCAGGCTCCAGCGCGACGCCACCGAGGCGCTGCGGGCAAACCTCCAGGCCGCCTACCGCAACCCGCAGCCCGACATCGTGTCCATCGTCGTCAACGCGCGCCGCTTCAGCGATCTGCTCGAGCAGGCGGAGTTCCTCAAGCGGATCGCCGAGCGCAACGCGCGGATCATGGACATCGCACGCACCTCGCGGACCGCCGTGACGAGGCAGACGCGGCGCCTGGCGAGCATGCAGCGGCGCGAGCAGGCGCTCGCGGCGAGGCTCGAGCGCCGGCGCGACGCCGCGCAGGCGGTCGAGACGGCGCTGCTGCGCGTGCGCGAGCGGCGCCTGGCGCGCTCGGCCTTCCGGCGCGCTGAGCTGCGCGGCGTCCAGAGCCGCCTGGCGAAGCTGCGCAAACGGCTGGCGCGCACGGTCCGCGCCGGGATCGCCACGAAGGCCGGCGGGCCGGCGCAGCCGCCACCGGGCGCGCCGCCCGCGGTCGGGCTCGTGATGGCGGCGGCGAACGCGATCGCCGGCCTGCCGTACCTGTACGGCGGTGGTCACGCCGGCTTCAAGGACACCGCGTACGACTGCTCGGGCTCGATCAGCTACGCGCTCGCCGCCGCCGGGCTCGTGTCGTCGCCGATGGCGTCGGGCGGGTTCATCACGTGGGGCGAGCCCGGGCGCGGCAGGTGGATCACGACCTACGCCAACGCCGGCCACATGTTCATGGTGGTCGCGGGCTGGCGCTTCGACACGACGGCGCTCCGGGGCGGAGGCACGCGCTGGACGCGGTCGATGCGAAGCACCGCCGGCTTCGTCGCGCGCCACCCGCCGGGCCTGTAGGACAGGCTCGACCCCGCCTCGGCTCGGGCACGATAGCGGCGTGCGGCTGTTCGTCACCGGCCTGGGCGGCTACCTCGGCGCGGCGCTCGCGGCGCTCGCGCCCGGCGAGATCTGCGGGACCGTGCGCTCGCGACCGGCGCCGGCGGGCACGCGCGCGTTCGCGCTCGACGTACGCGACGAGCGGGCGCTGGGCCGGGCGATCGCCGCGGCGCGGCCGGACGCGGTCGTCCACGCCGCCTACGTGCAGACGGGCCCCGACGCCTGGTCGACGAACGTCGACGGCGCCGCCGCGGTCGCGCGGGTCAGCGCGGCGGCGGGGCTGCGGCTCGTGCACCTGTCCTCCGACGTCGTGTTCTCGGGCGATGCGGGGCGCCCGCTGCGCGAGGACGACGCGCCCGCGCCGGTGAGCGAGTACGGCCGCAGCAAGGCGGCCGCCGAGGCCGCCGTGCGCGCCGCGCACCCCGGCGCGGTGCTCGTTCGCACGAGCCTGATCTACGGCGGCGCCGAGCCGTCGGTCTACGAGCTGCGGGCGCTCGACCCCGCGCAGACGTTCTACGCCGACGAGATCCGCTGCCCGATCCTCGCCGGCGACCTGGCCGCGGCGATCGTCGAGCTGTGCGCACGCTCCGACGTGCGCGGGCCGCTGCACGTGGCCGGCGCCGACGCCGTCAGCCGGCTGGAGTTCGCGCAGCTCGTCGCCGCCGCGCGCGGCGGCGACCCCGGCGCGGTGCGCGGCGGGGCGCGGCCGCCGGGCCGCGCGGGCGATCTGCGGCTGGACTGCGCCCGCGCCCGCGCGCTGCTGCGCGTGCGGCTGCGCGGCGTTCGCGAGGTGCTCGGCGCCTGACGCACCGCGCGCGGCCGGCCGGCGTCCGGCGTCGTCCGGTCCCGACGCGGTGCAGCTACTCCGGCGGCGAGATCTCGCGCTTGAGGATCTTGCCGGTCGGCCCCTTCGGCAGATCGTCGACGAGCCAGATCGTGCGCGGGTACTTGTAGGCCGCGACCTGCTCCTTGCAGTAGTCGCGAAGCTCGTCGGGACCGACGTCGGCGCCGTCCTTCAGGGCGACGGCGGCGGCGACCTCCTCGCCGAGCTCGTCGTGCGGCACGCCGACGACCGCCGCCTCGCGCACGGCGGGATGCTCGTAGAGGACCTCCTCGACCTCGCGCGGGTAGACGTTGTAGCCGCCGCGGATGATCAGCTCCTTCTTGCGATCGACGATGTAGAAGTAGCCGTCCTCGTCGACGCGCGCCATGTCGCCGGTTCGGAACCAGCCATCGGCGTCGATCGCCTCGGCCGTGGCGTCGGGCCGGTTCCAGTAGCCCTTCATCACGTTGTGGCCGCGGATGACGATCTCGCCGATGTCGCCCTGTTCGACCTCGTTGCCGCCGTCGTCGACGAGCTTCATCTCCACGCCCGCGATCGGGGTGCCGATCGAGCCGGGCTTGCGCTCGCGGTCGGGATGGTTGAACGACGCGACCGGCGACGTCTCGCTGAGCCCGTAGCCTTCGAGCACCTTGCAGCCCAACGCCTCCTCGAAGCCGCGCAGCACCTCGACCGGCAGCGACGCGCCGCCCGACACGCAGACGCGCAGGCTCGAGACGTCGTACCGGTCGCGGTCGGGGTGGTGCAGCAGCGCGCCGTACATCGTCGGCACGCCCTGGAAGACCGTGACCTTGTCGCGCTCGAGGATCTCGAGCGCCCGGCCCGGATCGAACCGCGGCAGCAGCGTGATCATCGCGCCGCCGCAGATCGCCGCGTTCATCGTGCACGTCTGGCCGAACGAGTGAAACAGCGGCAGCCCGCCGAAGATGACGTCGTCCGCGCTCATGTCGCAGAGCCCGACGACGACGCGGACGTTGCTGCGCAGGTTGTCGTGGGTGAGCTCGGCGCCCTTCGGCCGGCCGGTCGTGCCCGACGTGTAGAGGATGACCGCCGTGTCGTCGCCGGCGCACTCGGCGACGTCCGGATCCGGCTCGTGCTCGAAGATGAGGCGCTCGATCTCGCCCGGCTTTACGGGCACGACGTCAACGCCGCCGGCCTCGCGCGCGCCGGCCTCGGCGGCCTCCATGAAGTCGTGCCACGCGAACAGCACCTTGACCTGCGGATCGGACAGGTAGAAGCCGACCTCGCGCGCCTTGAGCAGCACGTTCATCGGCACGACGACGCCGCCCGCGCGCAGCACGCCGTAGTAGACGGCCGGGAAGTACGGGACGTTCGGCAGCATGATCCCGACGCGGTCGCCGGGACCGACGCCCTTGCTCTTGAGCATCGCCGAGACGCGCTGGCTGGCGTGGTCGAGCAGGCCGTAGTTGAACGCCGCGTCGTCGAGCTTGACGGCGATCGCGTCGGGCTGCTCGGCGGCGGT
>DASZOA010000418.1:0-10455 GCA_035551055.1 Solirubrobacteraceae bacterium | reverse complement strand
GCGCTGCGCGAGCATTCGCCGCTACATCCGGCGCGTCGATCCCACGACGGCGGCGCACGTCGAGTGGGCGCGCCTGTCCGATGGGTTCAGCGGCGGCCACAGCGTCCCGCGTCCCTACTGGTTCAACTCGGTCGGAGCCTTCAGCGAGATCAACGACTTCGACGACTCCGGCGGCGACTCGTACATGATCCGGCCGCCCGAGCTCGGCGGCGCCGGCGCGCCCTACGCCGTCGTCCTCGACGTCGCGCCGCGCGGAGACGATCGCGCGCTGAAGGACGAGGCGGGCGACGTGCTGTCGTCGGGCCTGGGCGACCAGCGGCTCGGCGACCCGTTCAATCCGGCGTTCCTGTCCGACCTCGACGCGCTCGTCGAGGAGCGGGTCGCCGCGCGCCGGGGCGACCCGCGGCTTCAGATGTGGTTTGCCGGCAACGAGATCGGGATCTTCGACGTCGCCGCGCACGGCGGCGGCGTGCGCGACCTTCGGCGTTGGATCTGGTCGGATGTGCCCGCCGGCTCGAGCATCGACCGGCCCGCGTGCGCGCGCCACGCGCTGGCGGCCTTCCTGCGTGACATCTACGCCGGATCGGTCGGTGCGCTGAACGCCGCGTGGGACAGCAGGTACCCGGACTTCTCGGCGATCGTCGACGGCGGGCCGCGGCCGGTGCCCTACGTCCACGACTGCAACCACCGCTGCCGCGACGACCTCCAGCGGTTCGTGCACGACCGCCTGCTGCGCGAATGGGTCCGCGCGGTCACGCTGCGCATCCGGGCCGCCGACCCCGACCACCTGATCGCCTCGCCCCGGCTGGCGATCGCCACGCCCGCTAGGTACCGGTTCTGGCGCGGCCGCAGCCATTCCGACTTCGATCGCTGGGCAGAGCCACCGACCGCGCCGGTCGGCGACGACGGGCCGCTCGTGCGCTACTGCCCGTTCGATCTGCTGGCCCGCGACGGGGCGGCGGGCTTCGATCTCGCAGCGGTCAACGGCTACACCGGTGCAGTGACCTTCCCGCGCCCGTGGTTCACCGACGGCATCCACAAGCTCCAGCGCTTGTCCGGGCTGCCGGTGCTGATCAGCGAGTTCGGGATCCGCGCGCGGATCGAGGGCTGGTCGAACCGCGGTGGCGCGGGCGCGTTCGTACCGCGCGCCGCGCCCGCCGCCCAGCAGCGTGAGCGCGGCGAGCGCTACCGCTCTCAGATCGACCAGTTCATCGGCTTTCGCAACGTGGTCGGCGCCACGTGGCACGCCTGGAGCGACCGCTTCAACGCCACCGACACGCGTCTTCAGATCAACCTCGGACTCGTCCAGTGCACCGACCGCGCGCACGCGATGCAGGCCGGTCGCAGATGGAGGCCGATCGACGCGCTGATCGCGGAGACCAACCGGACGGTCATGGCGCGGATCGCAGCGAAGACCGGCCTCTGATCGATCTGGCGAGCGGCAGCACGTGCGCGCCAGCTCGACACGATGATCGGCACGACCGACGACCGAGAGACGAAGGGCGGCGCGCTCGGACAACGCCGGCAAGAACGCCCGCCGCGAGCTGGGACAAGGTGGCGACCGAGTCGCTGCGCCAGGAGGGCGTGGAGCTGCCCGCCTCTGCGAGCCCGGCGACCTGACAGCCGACGCGCGCGCAAGCCGTCGCCGATCGCCGCGCTGTGGTAGCCGAAACCGGGGGCGGTCGGACCAGCGACGTACCGCTGACGCGCCGACCGCGCAGCGTCCCACGCTTGGCCGCGACCACCCGACGTGCGCGTACCCGCGAGCGCCGGATGCATCCCACCGCCGTCCCAAGCCGGCATCGTCAGCGCCCGGGCGGCACGACGCGGATGATGCGGTCGTCCTCCTCGATCGGGCTGCCGCGGCCGTCGCGGTTGCTCGTCAGCAGGTAGATCGCGCCGTCGGGCCCCTCGACGACGGTGCGCAGGCGCCCGAAGCGGCCTTCGAAGAGCGCCTCGTTGCGGGTGACGCGGTCGCCGTCGAACGTGAGGCGGCGCAGCTGCTCGCCGCGCAGCGCGGCCACGAGGTAGTCGCCCGTCCAGTCCGACCCCTCCCGCTCGACGAACGTCGCTCCCGAGGGCGCGATCGTCTGCTCGTAGACGACGAGCGGCGCGGTGAAGCGGCCGTGCTCGGCGCCGGTCACCTCGGGCCAGCCGTAGTTGGATCCCTCGCGTATCTCATTGATCTCGTCGTCGCCGGTCGGTCCGTGCTCGGTGGCGATCAGCCGGCCGCTGCCGGGCTCCCAGTCCAGCCCCTGCGGGTTGCGATGTCCGAGCGAGACGATCTCCGCCGCTCCGCCCACGCCGCGGTACTGCTCGGGCGTCATCCGCAGAACCTTGCCGTTGCGCGACCCCGGGTCCTGGGCGAGCCGCGGGCGGCCCGCGTCGCCGGTCAGCACGTACAGGCGCGAGTCGGGTCCGAAGGCGATCCGGCCGCTGTCGTGGATGGCGCCGGCCGCGATCTCGCCGAGGATGATCCGGTCCAGGCTGAGGCGGCCGTCGGCGTAGCGGTGGCGCGCGACGCGCATGCCGTCCGCGGTCGTGTAGTACAGGTAGACGAAGCGGTTGTCCTCGAAGCGCGGGTCCAGCGCGACGCCCAGCAGGCCGCCCTCGCCCTGCGTCGCGACGTCGATCTCGGCGACCGGCTCCTCGCGCAGCTCGCCGTCGGCGCCGAGCAGCCGCACCCGGCCCGGGCGCTCGTGACCGAGCGCCTCGCCGCCGGGCAGGAACGTCATGTCCCACGGCACCTCGAGGTTCGTCGCGACGGTCTGCACCCGCGGGCCGCCGTCGGGGGCGCCGCTCGTCTGCGTGGGCGCCTCGCGGCGATCGTCGGTGCCGCCTCCGTCGCCGCAGCCGGCCAGGACGCCGAGCAGGACCGCGGCGATCACCGGTAGGGCGCGCCGGCACGCCGCGACCCTGCGCGGGGGCGGCGACGCCGGAGGATGCGGGCAAGCCGATCGCATGCTCACCCCACCGGCCGGCGGACGGCGATCGTCGCGGCCGCGAGCGCGAGCAGCGGCCATCCGGCCACACCGACGACGATCGCGGTCGGCTCCATCGGCAGGGCGAGCAGCGAGCTGTCGCCCGAGTACGCAAGCGACCAGAACGGCGCATACGGCGTGAGCTCGAGCAACGACCGGATCTGCGGCGCATCCCGCGTGGCCATGAGCGCCACGAAGAACAGCAGCGCGCCGCCGAGCAGCGGCCCGCTGACCGCCAGGCTGCGGCGCGTCGCCGCCGACATCCCGCCGGCGACGACCGCGAACCACAGACAGACCGCCACGTAGATGAACAGGGGTGTCAGCTCGAGCGTCGTCAGGAGGGTCGTCCCCTGTCGAAGCCTTCCGCCGCGCCGACCGCCATGCCGGTGACGCCCGCCAGTCCTAGCGTCGCCACCGCGACGCACGCCGCCGCGATCGTCGCGGCGACCGTGTCCAGGGGCGTCCCGACGCCGGCGAGGAAATGCTCGCGGCGCACGCCGACGTCGTCGTCGCCGGCGACGATGGCGGCGACGACGAACACGGTCACCACCGGTGCCACCGCGCTCGCGCCGAGCAGCCCGTAGTGCAGGCCCAATCCGAGACCCGCACCGTGATCGAACGCGCGGAAGCCGGTCGGGACGAGGCCCCCGATCGCGCCTGCCAGCAGCGCCAGGATGGCGGCCGCGAACGCCGCCGGGTGACGGACGCCCGTGCTCAGGCGCGCTCGCACCAGCGCGGTCAGCGAGACCCGGTGCCTCACCGGCACACGCCCGCCGACGAGATCGACTGCAGCAGCCAGCGCCCACTGCGCCACGACATGCAGACCTTCAGCTGGTCGGCCAACGCGCCCGAACCGAGGTCGATGACGACCGTGCCCGGCCGTTCCTCGCGCGTCTCGACCGTCCGCAGCCGAACCGCCGGCTGAGCGGCCAGGTCGCGACGGAACGGTCCCAGCAGGCGGCTCCCGGCGCGGTCGACCGTCAACGCGCGCGCCGCCCGCTCGTCTCCGGCGGCGACCGCCCGCACGAACGCGCGCACGATGTCGTCGCTGGCTCGCTCGGCGAGCTGGTCGCCGATCCACTGCGGTCGCAGGTACCAGGGCACCTCGTCGCGCATCGCGACCGGCGCGACGAACCCGACGGGAAGGGCCAGCATCCCCAGCGAAGCGACCGCCCATCCCCGCTGGAGCGTCGCGCGGCCTCGCCGCCGTCGCACCCGCTCCGCTGCGGGACGGCGGCGCAGCTCGCGATCGCCGACGAGCGCCGCCACGAGCAGCCACGCGGCGAGCAGCGCCGCGGGCAGCGCGACCGACCGCGCCGACGCGCTCGAGCCGGTTCCGTCAACGAGCGAGAGGGCGGCGCCCTGGGGCGTCGCATCGACGACGGCTTCCAGGTTCGAGTACACCGCCGCGACGCGATCGAGCGCGAGGATCGCGCCGGCAAGCACCGTCGCCGCCACGGCGGCAGCGAGTCTGCTCGCGAACAGCAGCCCGCGCGCCGCCCCCATGCCCGCCATCGCGGCGGCGGCCGCGATCGTCGCCAACGCCCCCTCGATCGCCAGCCCGGTCGACGGCGTCGCCTCCGCGGCGCCCGGACGCGGTGGGCGAAGCATCGCGTCGACGGCGCCGAGCACGCCGCCGACCGCCAGGCTGCCCGCCACGACCGCGACGATCACGGCGATCGATGCCAGCGCGGTGCTCGCGGCGAGCCGGTGGGCGGACAGGCCGTCCAGGTGGCGCTCGCGGTCGACCCCGAGCTCGCGCTGGGTGGCCTGCGCGAGCGCGGGAGCAAGCGGCGCCAGCAGCGCGATCGCGAACGCCAGACCGTTCGCCGCCGCGGCGGTGCCGAGGCCGACCCCGAGGCTTCCCTGCGCGGCCTCGCTGACGTACTGCACGACGACGATCGCCGGGAGGACGATCGCGAGCGCGCGGGTACGCGGCGTTCGCCACTCCAGACGGAGTCCCTGCCGCACGGTCCCCGCGAACGGCGGTCCGCTCACGCGGGGACAAGCGAGAAGTACAGGTCCTCGAGGCTCGTCGCCTCAGCCGTCACCGACGCAACCGATCCATGCGCCAGGACGCGTCCGCTCGCGATCACGGCCACCTCGTCGCAGACCTGCTGAACCTCGTGCAGCAGGTGGCTGGACACGATCACGCTCCTGCCCTGGTGCCCGAACGACGAGATCAGCGAGCGCATCCAGCGAATCCCATGGGGATCCAGGCCGTTCGTCGGCTCGTCGAGGACGAGCAGGCGGGGATCGCCCAGCAGCGCGCGGGCCAGTCCCAGCCGCTGACGCATCCCCTGCGAGAACGCCGACACGGGCTCCTCCGCGCGGTCGAGCAGATCGACCTGCTCCAAGCGCTCGTCGATGCGTGCCAGCCACGCCGCCCGTCCCGCCGCGGCGGCCTCAAGGTTCTCGCGCGCGCTCAGCCACGGATAGAACCGGGGCTCCTCGACGATCGCGCCCAGCGACGCGGGCCGCTGCCCCGCGCGGACCCGCTCGCCGCGCACCTCGACGGCGCCGGACGTCGCCGCCGTCAGACCGCACAGCAGCTTCAGCAGCGTCGTCTTGCCGGCGCCGTTGGCTCCGACCAGGCCGAAGACCCCGCCCGCGGAGATCGTCATCGACACGGGACCGACGACCGCCGTGCCGTAGTCGCACCGGGCTTCGGCGAAGCGTACGGCGGGGGGCTCAGAAACCGACACGGCGGACACGTGCGCTGTCCACGACCGCGAGTTGGTCGGGTGCGATCGCTGCGAAATCTTCGACCCCTCGCAGGATAACCCGGTCCGGTCGCCCCGGCGCGACGACATGAAGCGCGCCCCCGGCGACGTACGCGAGCCGTCCGGCTGGGGCGCTCAGCGCGATCGGCGTGAAGCCGGAGACGCGGCGGCGGGCGCGAACGGCCCCGCCGCCGTCGAGCAGCACGATCGAGGTCTGCCGCCGGCCCGTATGCTCGCGCAGCACGGCGATCGCCGCGCCCGCGGGGCTGAGCGCGCAGGCTCCGGCGTTCTGACGCTCCTCGGCCGTCAAACCGCGCACCGGCCGCTCGGCACGCGAGGCCGGCGACGCCCACGCAACCTCTTCGCCGAGGAGCAGCGCGCGGCTCCCGTCCGTCGCGAGACACCCGCTGAGCGCCGTTGAGCGCGCGGGGACCCCGAGCGGCGCCCAGCCGTCGCCCGTGCGCCGGAACCAGCGCCGAACGCTGCCCGAGCTCGCCAGGAGGGAGACGGCGAGCGCCCGCCGGCCGTTCGCGCTCACCTGGAACGTCGTGACGATCTGCCGACCGAGGTCGATCGGTGGACGCCGGCCCACCAGCAGCCGCGCCCGGTCGCCGTCGCCCACCAGCCGCACGGAAGTCCCGCGCGCGCTCGACCACAGCACGCGATCCTTCAGCGCACGCGTCCTACGGTGCTCCACGCGCGACCCGCGGTGCACGACGATCGGCGGATCGGGCAGCTCGGGCTGGTTCGTCGATTCCATCGAGCCCGACAGGACCGCATCCGGGCAGCTCCCCGCGCACGCCGCCGTCGGCTCGCGCTCGAAGGCCGCCGCATCGCGCCAGGCGGCTCGCCGTCCGAAACCGACCCCGATGATGCTGCGGCGCCGCGGGTCGGACAGCACGACGCCGCTGCCGTCCGCGGCGAGCACACTCCTCGTCAGCTCGCCGGAAGCGGCCGCCGGGCCGCCCGGGGCGTCCTGCTCGTCGGAACGCAGCAGCATCGCGGCGACCAGAGCCACGAGCGCGGCACAACCGACGACGAGCACGAAGCGCGTCAACGACGCCCCTCGCCGTCGGGCACGCGGACGGGCCGGCGACCGCCGCAGAGCCGGCTCATTCGGTCGCGGTCGGGCCTACAGCCGACCTGTCGTCGCCCAGCATCTCGGGTCGGGCCGGTTGTTGCGATCGAACACCGCCTGAAACCTCGTGATCGTGAACGCCGCCTTGGACACGAGCGTCCTGTTGCGGTGCGTGTACAGGCGATTGTCGTTGACCCGGTTGTCGGGGCTGTTGTTGGAGTAGACCGTCGCGAGGTTTCGCAGCAGTCTGATGTTGACGTTGTTGCCGTCGCGTACCTGACCGCCGGACAGCCGGTACTGGTAGCCGAGCACCTGCCACGCCCTGCCGACGGACGCGTACTAGGTGTGTCCCTGCAGGTTGTATCCGTCCTTCGAGCAGTTCGCAGCCCGCGTGACCGCGGACCCCGACGATGTGTGCGCAAGGAACGCCGCCAGCGCAGCAGCGAAGATCATCGCCTTCCTCCCCACGTTCAACCCCTCCCGACGTCGACGTTGCTCCCCGCGGTGGGCAGTCTACGTGCCGCGCCCCGCGCTGGCGATCGGCGGCGGTCGATCGGATCGTGCTCGTCGCGCCTCAAGCCCCGTCGCGCGCCCGCCGATAACGCACGTGATGCATGCGCACCCGAGCAGACCGTCCTCGGCAAGCTCCGCCGCGGCGCCGGCAACCGCGTTGGCGACGTCCGGTCACGCCACCCCGGGCTCGCCCTTCGCCGCCGACCGCCTGCCGACCCTCCTGATCGCCGACGACGACGACGATCTGCGCGGACTGCTTGCGGCGCAGCTCGCGCGGCACTTCAAGGTCGTCGCCAGCGCGCGCAACGCCGAGGAGGCGATCGCGCTCGGCGTCGAGCAGCAGCCCGACGCCGCGCTCATCGACATGCAGATGCCGGGGGGCGGCGGGCTTCGCGCGACGCGCGAGCTGCATCGCCAGGCGCCCACGACCGCGATCGTCGCGCTCTCGGGCGACGAGTCCGATGCCGACGTGCGCAGCGTGATCGCCGCCGGCGCGATCACGTACCTGCGCAAGGGCATCTCGCGCGCCGAGCTCGCGGTCGCGCTGCGCGACGCGATCGACGTGCACGCCCAGCTGCGCGGCTCTCGCTAGCCCGCCGCCGCCGAACCCAGCCGCTGCGCGTCCTCGTCGTCCGCCTGCGCGGCGTCGCGCCCGCGCACGACCAGCGCCTCGAGCAGCCCGCTGAAGTCGCCGTGCTCGTAGGCGCCCCGCTGAACGCCGGCGCCGCCGCCGTTGGCGAGTAGCGGCGCGAGCCCGTCGAGCTGCGCCTCGCAGCACAGCTCGCGCGCGGCGGGGCGCACGCGCGCGACGATCTCGTCGAGCAGCTCGCCGACCGGCCGCAGTTGGCAGTCGTCGTCGGGCAGCGTCGCCTTCACGCCCGCGCGTGCCGCGCGGAACGACGCCTCGTCGACGATCTGCCCGTCCGGCCCCGAGATCGGCTCGGCCTCGGCCTGGTGACGGCACAGCGCGTGCACGGCGGCGACGATCGCCTCCGTGTGCCGCGCGGAGATCTGCGTGTCGAGCGCGCGGATCTCGACCGTCCCGAGGCGCGGGTGCGGGCGCAGCTTCCACCAGTGGTAGGTGTAGTCGGGCACCTCGGCGACGCGCGTCAACAGCTCGTTCGAGCGCGCGAAGTCGTCGTAGTCGGCCATCTCGCGGGGCACGCCCGCGCGCGGCCACGAGCGCAGGGTCAGCTCGCGCGAGGAGGCCAGCCCGGTGTCACGACGATGGCGAAACGGCGAGTTGGCGGCGAGCGCCTCGAGCAGCGGCAGGTGGCGGCGCAGGCCGTTGAAGACGCGGATCGCCGTCGCCGCGTCGGGCATCCCCACGTGGATGTGCAGCGCGCAGACCGGCGTCGCGCCCGCGTCGCCGAGCAGGCGGCGGATCCGCTCGTAGCGGGGGTTCTCGGTCACGACCGAGTCGCCCTCGACGGCTGTTGGATGGGTGCCGGCGGCGATCAGCCCGACGCCGGTGTCGAGCACCGCGCGCCGCAGCCGGCACAGCTCGGCCACGCCTTCCTCGACCGTGGCGCAGATGCCGGTGATCAGCTCGATCTGGCTGCGGTGAAGCTCGCTCTTGATCTCGCCGCGCTCGCACGGCCCGACCTGCTCGAGCACGTCGGCGCCGGCGTTCAGCAGCCGCCCGTCGGCGGGATCGACGATGAACAGCTCCTCCTCGAGCCCGAGCGAGAACGGCCTGTGCTCGCCGAAATGCTGCGCTTCGTCATCCATGCCGTCCGGCCCGTCTACCCGGACTGCGAGATCGCCAGCCCCACGACGGACGATCGTCGGCCCCGTCCTGGGGCTCGACCGGCGCCAGGTCGCGGCGGCGGCGGCACAGCACGCACAGCACCGTCACGTCCTCGGGCCGCTCGGCGACGGGGTCGACGTACTCGTGGCGGCGCTGGCCCGCGAACCACACGTGGCCGCAGTCCTCGCAGGGCCGCTCGTTCGGATCGGGCCAGCCCTCGGGACGGCGGACGTCGTCGCTCATCGGCTCGATGCCGCCCGGGCGGCGCCCTGCCGCGCGGACAGGTCGCCGCTTGCGACCTTGAAGGCGATCGTGTCGGCGTAGTCGCGGCGCCCGTCGCGCGTGCGCTGGGAGGCCTGATGCGGAGTCACGCCGAGGTCCGCCAGCTCGCGCGCCGCCTGCGGATCGAAGCAGCGCGCCTCGAGCCACTTCGCGGTCTGCTCGTCGTCGAAACCGGCGTCGGCCCAGGCCCGCGCGGCGACGGCGGGCCTGTCCCCGCGCTCGGCGAGCTCGCCGAAGCGGGCGATCGTGTCCGCGCTCACTCGGGGCTGCGACCAGCTCATCCCTCGCAGCGTTGTACCTCAAACCCGCCGGCGCGTCACAGGCGATCGAGCGCCGCGCGCGCCCGGCGGTGCTCCTCGGCGGCGGCCTCGGCCTCCGCGCGCGCGGCGGCCAGCGCCGCGTCGGCCTGCTCGAGCGCCCGGGCGGCGCGCTCGCGGCGCTCGTGGGCGGCGCGCAGGGCGTGTGCGGTGCGCTCCTCGCGCCGCCGGGCGGCGGCCTCGGCCGAGCGCGCCGCCTTGCGTGCCGCCGCCCGCTCGCGCTCGGCGGCGGCCGCCTGCTCGCGCGCCTCGCGCACCGCGCGCTCGCGTCCGGCGCGCGGCGCCGCCTCCCGCTCCGGGGGGGCCGGCGGCTGCGCGGCGAACGGCGACTCCCCGAGGCCGAGGCCGACGTGTTGCAGCTCGCGCTCGAGGCGGCCGGGCCGGACCTGCTCGCGCGCGCTCTCGTCGAGCGCGGCGGCGTGCAGCGTGTCGGCGACGCGCTCGATCACGGCCGCGCTCAGCTCGTGCCCGTCGGAGCTGAGCAACCCGCGCGCGGCTTCGACCAGCGTCCTGACGGCCTGCCGCTCGCGCTCGCCGGCGGCGCGCAGCGCGCGCCCATCGCCGCGTCCGCCGAGCAGGTGGGCCTGCGCCTCGCGCAGCGCGTCGCCCGCCTCGAACAGCTCGGCGACGGCGGCGCCCTGCGTGCGCACGAGCTGATTGACCGCCCAGGCGGCGACGGACGGCTTGCGCAGCGCCGCGACCGCTCTGGCCTCGTCGCGCCGCTTGTCGGCGCGCAGCGCGCGGGCGAGCGCCGTGCGCTCCTCGATGAACCGCTCCAGCGGCAGGCCGTAGAGGTCGTCGGGCTGCATCT
>DASZOA010000417.1:0-3169 GCA_035551055.1 Solirubrobacteraceae bacterium | reverse complement strand
GGGCGCAAGCACGTCCTGTCGATCCTCGTGGAGGACAAGCCGGGCGTGCTGACGCGCATCGCCGGACTGTTCGCGCGCCGCGGGTTCAACATCGACACGTTGACGGTGGGGCCGACCGACGCCGAGCAGATCTCGCGCATCACGCTGACCGTCGACGGCGCGCTGCACCCGATCGATCAGGGCACCAAGCAGCTGCACAAGCTCGTCAACGTCCTGAAGATCCGCGACCTCGACCCGACGGACACCGTCGCGCGCGAGCTGGCGCTGTTCAAGGTCGCCGTCGAGGGGCCGCAGCGGGCCGAGGTCATGCAGATCTGCGAGATCTTCCGCGGCAAGGTCGTCGACGTGACGAAGCGGTCGCTGATCGTCGAGGTGACCGGCACGACCGACAAGATCGCCGCGTTCGAGAACATGGTCCGCCCGTTCGGTCTGATCGACATGATGCGCACGGGCGAGATCGCGATCAGCCGCGGCAGGGGAGAGACCTAGCCCGCGCCGAAGTCCGGCTGACCTGGCACCCGCCGGCACCTGCGCGTCCTACACTGCGGCGCATGGCCCCGCGGCAGGTGACGACCGCAGCGCGGCCGCCGTTCGCCCTGGCGGCGGACGAGCGCGAGCTGCTGCTCGACCGTCTCCGCGCCGCGGTGCGGCGCGCACGCGCCGGGCGCACGGGCGGGGTCCTCGCCGCCATCACCATCGCCGTCGACGCGGCCACCGATCCCGCCGCCGTGGCGTTCGCGTCCCGCCGTGCCGGCGAGGCATGGTTCTGCCTGGAGCAGGCCGATCGCGACGGCGCCGCGCTCGCAGCGCTCGGCACGGTGCTCGCGCTCGAGGCGTCCGGTGCGGAGCGCTTCGCCGATCTCGACCGGCGCTGGCGCGCGCACGCCGCGGACGCGGTGTCCGATCCGGGCGACGGGCCCCGCGGCGCCGGCCTCGTCGCCGTGGGTGGCTTCGCGTTCGCCCCCGATGGTGGGGCGGCGCCGCACTGGTCGGGCTTCGCGCCCGCGTCGCTGCACGTGCCCGAGGTCGCGCTGGCGCGCACCGGCGACGAGGTGCAGCTGACCGTCGCCGCGCTCGCCACCCCCGACGACACCGCCGAGGATCTGCTGGCGCGCGTCGAGCGGCGGCTCGGCGCGCTGCGCCGGGCGCCGCTGCCGCTGCTCGATCCCGATCCCGTCGGCCGCTGCCGGGTGGCGGCCGCCGCGCCGCCCGAGCACTACGAGGCGGCCGTCGCACGGGCCGTCGAGCAGATCCGCGCGGGCGCGCTGGAGAAGATCGTGCTCGCGCGCGAGGTCGGCGTCCACGCGCCCGCGGCACACGACGCCGCCGCGATCTTCGGCGTCCTGCGCGACGGCTTTCCGTCCTGCTTCTGCTTCTGCGCGGGCCGCGGCGACGGCGCGTTCGTCGCCGCCAGCCCCGAGCTGCTGATCCGCCGCGAGGGGATGCGTGCGAGCACGCTCGCGCTGGCCGGCTCGACGCGGCGCAGCGCCGATCCCTCCGTCGACGACCACCTCGGCGAGCAGCTGCTGCGCTCGGACAAGGATCGCGCCGAGCAGGCGATCGTCGCGCGGCGGATCGAGCGCGCGCTGCGGCCGCACAGCGTCTGGGTCGCGGCCGCCGACGAGCCCGTGATCGTCAAGATGGCGAACATCCAGCACCTCGCGACGCCGATCCGCGCCCAGCTCGCGCGGCCCGTCGGCGCGATCCGCCTCGCCGGGCTGCTGCATCCGACGCCGGCCGTCGGCGGTGAGCCGTTCGCCGTCGCCGCGCCGCTGATCCCGGCGCTCGAGGGCCTCGACCGCGGCTGGTACGCCGGGCCCGTCGGCTGGACGGACACCAACGAGGACGGCGAGTTCTGCGTCGCGCTGCGCTGCGCGCTGCTGCGCGGGCCGCTGGCGCGCTGCTACGCCGGCGTCGGCGTCGTGCGCGGCTCCGACCCGGCCGCCGAGCTGGCCGAGACCGACGTCAAGCTCGCGGCGCTGCTGCCGGTGCTCGCAGGTTGAGCGCGCGGCGCGGCGGCGCCCGCGGCGGCAGGATGCCTGCGTCGCGCGGCGCCGGGAGGGTTCGGCGCGGCGCGTTGAACATCGGCGCCGATACGCGTACGGTCTGCAGATCGGACCAGGGGAGCGGGTCCGGCGCCGCGGGGCGCCGGCGGTCAACATCGAGCGGGAGGTATCAGCATGGGAACGAGCCTGGCAGCGAGGGTGGCGGTGGTCGTCGGCCTCGTCTACGTGGCGCTGGGGATCGGCGGGTTCGCCATCACCGGGTGGGACACCCATTGGACCGTGAACACGAACGATGACCTGCTGGGCATCGGCCTCAATCCCTTCCACAACATCGTGCACGTCGGGATCGGCGCGCTGCTGCTCATCATGGGCGTCCAGAAGAACACGCCCGCCGCCGAGGGCGCGCTCATGGGCGGCGGACTCACGTACATCGTCGTGTTCGTGATCGGCGTCACCGCGTCGGACAACCTGACGATCCTCTCGATCGACGGTCCCGGCGACGTGGGCAACTTCTTCCACCTCGTCAGCGGCGTCGTCGCCCTGGCGGTCGGCCTGCTGTCCAGCGCGGCGACGGCGTCGCAGATGAAGAAGCGCGGCATCGCCTAGCGCCGCCGAGCCGGCGCATCCCGACGGGCGGGCCTGCGGTCCGCCCGTCGTCGCGTCGAGGCCCGTGCGGCGCGCCGTCGCCGTGCCGATCGGAAGAGCTGACCCCGCGCGGTTTGCCGCGCGTTGCGGCGGGAAACGCACCGCTGCGTGACGACCGACACACCGACCGAGCCGGCCGCCAGCCCCTGGCGCCTCGCCCCGTCGACCTGGCCGGGGACGCTGAAGCGCACGGCCATGGAGTTCCTCGACGACCAGCTGCTGCAGTGGGCGGGCGCGCTGACGTTCTTCGCGATGCTGTCGCTGTTTCCGGCGCTGCTCGCGCTCGTCGCGACGCTCGGCCTGCTCGGCACCGCGGCGACCGAGCCGCTCGTCGAGAACGTCGGCCGGCTGGCGCCCGGCGCGGCGCGCGACATCACGCTCGACGCGCTGCGCGCGGTCCGCGCCAGCCAGTCCGCGGCCGGCCCCACGTTCGTCGTCGCGCTCGTCATCGCGCTCTGGTCGGCGTCGGCCTACGTGGGCGCGTTCATCCCCGCCGCCAACGTCGTCTGGGAGGCGCC
>DASZOA010000416.1:0-5475 GCA_035551055.1 Solirubrobacteraceae bacterium | reverse complement strand
TCGCGCGCGAGCTCGCCGAGGCGGGGATGCGGGTTGCCGTCGCCGCGCGAACCGGCGAGCAGGTCGAGCGGGTCGCGCGGGAGATCGGCGGCCTGGCGCTCGAGGTGGACGTCTCGGACGAGGCGTCGGTGACCCGGATGGTCGAGCACGCCGAGCGCGAGCACGGCAGGATCGACCTGCTCGTCAACAACGCCGGCATCATGGGCCCGTCAGAGGTGCCGATCTGGGAGGACGAGGACGCCGGCGAGTGGTGGCGGGTCTTCGAGATCAACGTGCTCGGGGCCTATCTGTGCTGCCGGAGCGTCCTGCGCGGGATGGTCGAGCGCGGCGGCGGGCGGGTCGTCAACGTCGGCAGCGGGAGCGGCTACCTGCCGATGACGCTCAGCCAGGTCGGCCACACCGCGTACGGTCCCAGCAAGGCGGCGCTGCATCGCCTCGGGGAGGTGCTCGCCGCTCAGCTCGCGCCGCACGGCATCGCGGTCTTCACGATCAGTCCGGGGCTGGTTCGCACCGCGCTGGCGCAGAGGCTTCCCGACGACGCTCCGTGGACGCCGCCTTCGCTCGCGCCGCAGCTCGTGCGCGCACTGGCCTCGGGCCGCGCCGACCGGCTCACCGGCAGGTACATCCATGCCGAGCATGACGACATCGAGGATCTGATCGCGCGCGCCGACGACATCGTCGCCGACGACCTGAACGCGATCCGCCTGCGCCGCTGAGCGCGACGACCGACCGGTGCCGCGCGACTGGAGCTACGCCAGTCGCTGCACGTCGGTCAGCACGGCGCCGATCGCCGTGGCGATGCGGGTGGGATGGTCCTCGGGGGTGAAGTGCTTGGCGCCGTCGATCTCATCGAGCGAGGCGCGGAGGTCGGCGGCCAGGCGGCGGCCGTAGGGATCGAGCTTCTGGAAGCGATCGGCGGCTCCCCACACCAGCGCGGCCGGGATGTCGAGCGTGGGAAGCGCCGGCGCGATCGCCTGCGTGTCGCGGCAGTCCAGCGAGCGCAGCTGGCGCACCAGCGCCGCACCGCCCTGCGGGTGGTCGTAGGCGGCCCAGTGCACGTCGAGCGACTCGCGGGCGCGATCGCGCTCGTCGTGCCCCATCCCGAACAGCAGCGCCAGCTGGGCGCGCACCAGGGCGGCGGGCAACCGCTCGACGAGCGGCCCCGCGGTCCGCAGCACCTTGACCTCGGGGATCGGCCACGAGTCGTAGGCGATCGCGTTGGTCAGCACGAGCCCGGCGCAGCGCCCTGGCGCGCGCGCTGCGGCGATCTGCGCCACGCCGCCGCCGAGGTCGTGGCCGACCAGCACCGGGCGCTCGACCTCCAGCGCGTCGAGCCAGGCGCGCAGGTGATCGGCCTGTGCGCCGACGGAGATGTCGACGTCCGGCGGGACCTGCCACGATCGCCCGAAGCCCGGCATCTCCCAGGCCAGCAGGCGGGCGTCGTCGACCAGCGGCAGGACGTGGCGCCACAGCTCGGCGCTGGTCGGGACGCCATGGAGGAGCACCACCGGCGGGCCGGAGCCGCGCTCGAGCCAGCGGTGGGTGATCTCGCCGATCGGGCGCCGGTGCTCGTGGACGTCTGCGGCGACGGCGCTCATGCCGTTCGTCGATCGGTGGGCTCGCCGACGTCGACGTCGATCCCCTCGGCCACGAAGCACACGTCGCCGGTCACCTTGTGCGCTTCGGGAAGCGGCGTCTCGTACGTCCAGGCGGCGTCGTCGATGCGCCGGCCGTCGAGCTGCACGGAGAAGTAGGTCGCCTGCCCCTTGTACGGGCACTGGGTGCGCTTCTGGCTGGGCACGAGGGCCCCGGCCAGCACGTCGGCGCGCGGGACGTAGACGCGCACGGGCAGGCTCGTCTCGAACAGCAGCTTGGGGCGCGTGGTGCGCGCGATCAGGTGCTCACCGGCATGCACGGTGACCGGCCGCGACGCCTCGAAGACGTCGACGCGGTGGTAGGGGTCGCGCAGATGCGGGCCGAACGCCACCTCGTCCTCGACGAACCAGGCGTCGGCCTTGTCCCATCGCAGCGCCGCCAGGCCCGCCAACCAGGCGGCGGACGCAAGCGGCTGCTCGTAGGCCCAGACGGCGTCGTCGAGCTCGTGCCCGCCGACACGCAGCGACCAGTAGGAGGCGTCGCCCTTGAACGGGCAGTGCGTGACGGTGTCGCTGCGGCGCAGGACCGCGCGGTCGAAGTCCTCCAGCGGGACGTAGGGCACGATCTGATGGCCGGTCTCGTGCAGCACGCTCGCGCGCGTGGAGTCGAGCACCACCCGGCCGCCGACCACCGCGCGCAGCCGGTGCGGGTAGTCCTCGAGCAGCAGACGGTGCGCGGGCGCGTCGATCGCGAAGTTGCGCCGGCCCTCCGGCCGGCCGGCGAGCGGGCCGCTTCCCACCGTGAGCGTCATCGGTCTCGGCGTACCCCGGTCTCCGCACGCGCAGCCCGCATCTTCACCGCCGCGCGGCCCGCCCGCGAGGCGCCGCGTGGCAGACCAGGAACCCCTCGCAGGCCATCGCCGGCGGCGCTGAGCGATCGCGCGTGTACGTGGCGCGGCTGTGGCGATACGGTGCGCCGCACCCGTCAAGGAGATGCGCATACGTGGAGAGGCCCGAGCTTCGCGGTCCGATGCAGGACCGCTTCGAGGAGGTGCTGACGCCCGAGGCGCTGGGCTTCGTGGCCCGGCTGCACCGCGAGTTCGACGCGACGCGCCGTGAGCTGCTCGCGCGGCGCGAGCGCCTTCAGGCGGAGCTCGACGCCGGCGGCTCGCTGGACTTCCTCGACACCACGCGCGAGATCCGCGAGGGCGACTGGGCGGTCGCCCCGGCGCCGCGGGACCTGCGCGATCGTCGCGTCGAGATCACCGGCCCCACCGACCGGAAGATGATGATCAACGCGCTGAACTCGGGCGCGTGCGGCTTCATGGCCGACTTCGAGGACTCCAACTCGCCGACGTGGTCGAACGTCATCGGCGGCCAGGTGAACCTGCTCGACGCGGTGCGGCGATCGATCGAGTACGCGAGCCCCGACGGCCGGCGCTACGAGCTCGGCGAGGAGACGGCGACGCTGCTGGTGCGCCCCCGCGGCTGGCATCTTCCCGAGCGCCACGTCGTCGTCGACGGGTCGCCGGTCGCGGGGGCGCTCGTCGACTTCGGCCTGTTCTTCTTCCACAACGCGCGCGAGCTGCTCGAGCGGGGCAGCGGTCCGTACCTGTACCTGCCGAAGCTCGAGAGCCACCTCGAGGCGCGGCTGTGGAACCACGTCTTCCGCCTCGGGGAGGATGCGCTGGGGCTCGCGCGCGGCACGGTCAGGGCGACGGTCCTGATCGAGACGCTGCCGGCGGTCTTCGAGATGGACGAGATCCTCTACGAGCTGGGCGAGCACGCCACAGGGCTCAACGCGGGGCGCTGGGACTACATCTTCAGCGCGATCAAGCGCTTTCGCACGCGCCCGGACTACGTGCTGCCCGACCGCGGAGCGGTCACGATGACCGTGCCGTTCATGCGCGCCTACACCGAGCTGCTCGTCAAGACCTGCCACCGCCGGGGCGCCCATGCCATGGGCGGCATGTCCGCGGTGATCCCGAGCCGCAGCGACGAGGAGGCCAACGAGCGGGCCTACGCGGCCGTGCGCGAGGACAAGCGGCGAGAGGTCGCCGACGGCTACGACGGCACGTGGGTCGCCCATCCGGACTCGGTCCCGGTGGCCTTCGAGGCGTTCGTCGAGGCGCTCGGCGACGCGCCCAATCAGCTCGGCCGCCGGCGCGACGACGTGGCGGTCTCGGCGGCCGACCTGCTCGCCATCGGATCGACGCCCGGCGACCTCACCGAGGACGGGCTGCGCGGCGACGTCAACGTCGCGATCCAGTACATCTCCTCCTGGCTGCGCGGCAACGGCGCCGCGGCGATCTACGGCTTGATGGAGGACGCCGCCACCGCGGAGATCGCACGCGCCCAGGTGTGGCAGTGGATCAGGCACGAGGCACGGCTCGACGACGGGCGAACCGTGACGCCGGAGCTGGTGCGCGAGCTCGAGACCGCCGAGCTCGAGCGCATCCGGGGCGAGCTGGACGACGACGAGTGGTTCTACTCGGAGGGGCGACCCGACCTCTCCCGCGAGCTGTTCGAGAGCGTCGCCCTGTCCGAGGAGTTCGTCGAGTTCCTCACGCTCCCGGCGTACGAGCGGCTCGAGGGCTGAGCCCGGCGGCGCCCGTCCACGCTGGTGACGGGAGCGTCAGGTAGCGCGTTGCTGCCGCGGGCGGGTGAGGGCCTCCTCCCAACTCGGCGGCAGCTCGCTCCCGGCGGATTTCCACCGCCTGGTGCGGAAGTTGCTCCGGGTCTTGGGCAACTCCTCCATGGCGTCGCGGGGGGGGCTTTGGCGGATGAAGCCCCCGAGCGCCGCCGGGCTCTCCCACGCCGACAGCGTCCAGTAGTTGGAGCGCAGCGGCTGGGCGAGAAGCGAGTAGCCGACGAGGCCGGAGGGCGCGGCGTCAAGCTGCTTGCGGATCGTCCGCACGTAGTTGAGGAACTTGGGAAGCGCCGTCAACCGCCGCACCGGAAGGTGCGTCAGCAGCACGAGGTACTCGACGTCCAGGGCCGGCTCCCCGAATCCCCTCCAGGGCGTGGGCGGCGGCACCCGCGGCATGCCGGCAGCCTATGCCCTGGCGCCGAGTCGCGCACGCAAGCTCCTTCGGGGCGCCGTGCCACGCCGTCCGCCGGCGGGGGCCACTTGCATCGCTGCGCACGTGGTCGGGTACGATTTCTGCTGGGCAATCAGATCATCCGCCTCGACGGAGGTTCCACATGTTGGCATCGGCTCTCGGAGCTGCCGAGCTGTACCTGGCGCAGGACGCGCCGAACGCGCCGAACCCTCCGGGTGGCAGTCAGCAGCCGGAGTGGGCGACGCTTGGGCCGGATGCGCCGATCGCATGGCCGTCCGGCGCGGTGAAGGTGCCGGTGACGGGGCAGCTGTCGCCTCACGCGGCCGCAGCTCTCGAACGCATGGGCATCACCACGCCGCCGCCGAAGGAGTAGACGTCCCTCGAGTCGATCCGGGGCCGCAGCGCAAGCGTCGGCCCCGGTGAGGCTGCGCCCACGTCCATCGCTCGGCCGGGGGCATGGAGGCGAATGACGGAGCTGAGGACCGCCGTCCCCGGCGACACCGACGCGGTCGCCGAGATCTTTCTACGCGCGCGCACGGCCGCGCTCCCGTACCTGCCGAGCCCGTCCTCGGCGGCTGAGCTCCGCGGGTTCCTCGGCGGCCATGTCGCCAGCGGCGCGACGACCGTCGCCGTCGACGGTGAGCGGGTGCTCGGGTTCGTCGTGCTCGGCGTCTCGCGCGTCGAGCACCTCTACGTTGACCCCGCCGTCTGGCGGCGGGGCGTCGGCGGCCTGCTGCTGCGCCACGCTCAGCAGCCGCGTCGCGGCGGCGTCGATCTGTGGGTCTTTCAGCGCAACGCGGCGGCGATCGCCTTCTACG
>DASZOA010000415.1:0-4292 GCA_035551055.1 Solirubrobacteraceae bacterium | reverse complement strand
GGATGGTCACGGTGTTCGGGATGAGCGATGTCGTGGGGTCGCTGAACTACGCCGACGAGAGCGGCCTCGACGGCGTGCGCTACTCCGACGAGACGGCCGAGCTGATCGACGCCGAGGCGCGCCGGATCGTCGACGAGGCCGAGAGCCTCGCGCGCAGCGTGCTCACCGAGCAGCGCACGACGCTGGATCGGATCGCCGAGGCGCTGCTCGAGCGCGAGACCCTGACGCTCGAGGACGTCGGCGAGATCGCCGGGCCGGTACCGGCGCGCGCATGAGCGCCGTCGCGACGCCCGTCCCCAAGCCGCCGCTGTGGCCGGTCGACATGCCGCTCGAGCCGCGTCCGCGCGGCGCGCTGTGGGTCGGCGTGGCGGGCAAGGGCGGCTCGGGCAAGTCCGTGCTGGCGGGCACGCTCGCGCGCGTGCTCGGCCGCCGCGGGCACCATGTGCTCGCGATCGACTCGGACCCGATGCCGGGTCTCGCGCACGCGCTCGGCGTCGACGAGCCGCAGGCGCCGCTGCTCATGCAGGCCGCCGAGAAGCCCGAGCGCGGACCGTGGCGCCTGAAGCCGGGGATCGGGCCGATGACCGTCGTGCGCCGCTACACGACGCCGGCCCCGGACGGCGTGCGGATGCTGCAGCTCGGCAAGGCGGGCAGGGACGGACTGAACCCGATCAACGGCTCGGTCAACGCGTTCCTGGGCACCGTCCGGCGCCTGCACGAGGCGCGCACGCTCTACGACTGGGCGATCGTCGGCGACCTGCCGGCCGGCCCGCGGCATCTCGCCGCCGGGTTCTCGCCCTACGCGCGGCTCTACGTCGTCGTCGTCGAGCCAACGAGCCAGTCGGCGATGACCGGGCGTCGCATCGCGCGCATCGCGCGCGGACCGCTGGGAGCGGACGTCGTGTTCGTCGCCAGCAAGGTCGGCAGCGCCGAGGAGGTCGAGCGCGTCGAGCGGCTGCTCGGCGAGCCCGTCGACCTCGAGATCCCGGCCGACCGAGCCGTCCGGGAGGCCGAGCGGCGGCGCGCGGCGGTCATCGACGCCGCTCCGAACGCACCGGTCGTGCGAGCGGTGCGGCGGCTGGCGGACATCATCGAGCAGCGAGGGGTGGAGTCATCATGAAGATCGCGGTAGCGGGCAAGGGCGGCGCAGGCAAGACGACGATCTCGGGGACGGTCGCACGCGCGCTCGCACGTTCCGGACACGACGTCATGGCGATCGACGCCGACGTCAACCCGATGCTGGGAATCTCGCTCGGCCTCGGCATGGACGGCACCGAGCGGCTGGCCGGGATTCGCCAGGAGCTCAGCGGCAGCAGGGCCGACGACGCGATACACGAGCACACGATCGAGGGTCTGATCGAGCGCTTCGGCGAGGACGCGCCGGACGGCGTGCGCATCGTCGTCGCCTCGCGCGTCGACATGCCCGATCACGGCTGCCTGTGCTGCGGCGTGAGCGCCGACCGGCTGCTGCGCGAGATGGAGGCCGGCGGGCGCACCGTGCTCGGCGACCTCGAGGCGGGCGTCGGCGTGCTCACGCGCATGGAGAACGGCAGCCTCGACGTCGTGCTCGTCGTCGCCAATCCGACGCCGAAGTCGATCGAGGTCGCGCGCCGCGCGGCCGAGGCGGCGGATGCACGCGAGATCCCGGTGCTCGTCGTGGCCAACCGCATCGCCGACGACGAGGACCTCGACGCGATCCGCGCCGTGCTCGGCGAGCACGAGATCGCCGTCGTGCCCGAGGATCCGCTCATCGCCCGCGCCGATGCCGACGGCCTCGCCCCGATCGACGTCGACGACAGCTCGCCCGGGGTTCGCGCGATCATCGAGATCAGCGAGCGCCTGGTGGCGCTGCCGGTATAGCCGGCGGTCCGGGACCGACCCTGCAGCGGCTCGGCGGCCCCACGGCGTGCTGACGTGCAGATCGCGATCCTGCTCTACGACGGCGTCGTCGCGCTCGACGCGATCGGTCCCTACGACGTGCTCAAGCTCGTCCCGCGGACCGACGTCCGGCTCGTGGCCGTAGCGCCCGGGGAGGTCGAGACCGACGGCCCGCTCAGGCTCGTCGCCCCCGAGGCGCTCGAGGCGGTGCCGCGACCGGACGTCGTCGTCGTGCCCGGGGGCCCGGGCGCGCCGGCCGCCAGCCGCGACGAGCGGACGCTCGAGTGGCTGCGCCGCGCGCACGAGCACACGCGGTTCACGGCGTCGGTCTGCTGGGGCTCGGAGCTGCTCGGAGCGGCCGGCCTGCTGCGCGAGGTCGGTGCCACCAGCCACTGGCTCGTGCGTGACGAGCTTGCCCGCCACGGCGCGATCCCGGTCGACGAGCGGGTCGTCGTCAGCGGGCGGATCATCACGTCGGCCGGCGTCTCCGCCGGCATCGACATGGCGCTGCGGCTCGCCGCGCTGATCGCGGGCGACGAGGTCGCCGAGCGGATCCAGCTCACGCTCGAGTACGCGCCCGAGCCGCCGAGCTCGGCCGCGGGCTCGCCCGACACGGCGTCGCCCCGCCTGGTCGCGCAGCTGCGCGAGGGGTACGCGCGATCGCGGCGCCGGGCTCGCCCTCGCCGGCGGTAGCTGCGCAGTGCACCATGCCACTATCTGCGCAGTGCACCATGCCGCTATCTGCTTGGATCAGCCGGTGAGCTCGCTGCGCTCCCGGCTGGCCGCTGTCGTCGCGGCGCTCGCGCTCGCCCCGCTGCTGGCCGGATGCGGCGGCTCGGACGGCGGCGACGAGGCGCGCGGCGCCGAGCCGTCCGCCGGAACCTGGAAGCCGTGGGTGCTGTCGTCTGCCGGCGACATCCGCGTGCCGCCGCCGCCGGCGAGCGAGTCGCAGGCGGGCAGGCGCGACGTCAGCCGGCGGGAGGCCGCGATCCGTGGACGGACCGCCGAGCAGGCCGCGCTGGCGCGCCGGTACAGCGCGGCGCCGGTCGTCGAGCCCTGGCTCGAGCAGACGATGGAGCTCGTCGCGCGCCGGCCGAAGGACCCGCCCGGCTCGTCGCGCTCGTACTCCTACCTCGCCGCGGCCATGCACGACGCGGTCATCGCCGCCTACCACTGGAAGTACGAGTACGACCGTGCCGTCCCCGACGGCGAGTCGATCGTCGAGCGCTCGCCCGATCCGTCCTATCCCTCCGAGCACGCCGCGATCGCCGGCGCGGCCTCGCGGCTCATCGCCCACCTGTATCCCGAGTATCCGCAGGCGCGCCTCGAGGAGCGCGCCGAGGACGTCGCGCAGGCGCGCGTGGCCGCCGGTGCGAACCATCCGAGCGACGTCGCCGCCGGCCTGCGGCTGGGCCGCGCGATCGCCGGCCGCTACATCGAGAAGGCCAGAGACGACGGCTCCACGCGCAAATGGGACGGAAAGCGGCCGCGCGGGCCACAGCACTGGGAGCCGCCGCCCGGCTCCACCGGACAGCCGATCCAGCCGCTGGCGGGAACGTGGAGGACGTGGGTGCTCGATCCCGTCGATCGCTTCCAGCCGCCGGCCCCGCCGAGCTACGGGACGAAGGCCTTCATCGCCAACGCGCGCGACGTCATGCGCGTCAAGGCCGAGCTCACGCCCGAGCGCAAGCGCCTGGCGAAGTTCTGGGAGGCCGGGCCGGGAACCGCGCTGCCCGCCGGGCTCTGGAACCGCGTCGCGCTCGCCTACGTATCCAAGAAGGATGTCTCCGTACCGCGCCAGACTCGCCTGTTCGCGATGCTGAACGTCGCGATGGCCGACGCCGGCGCCGCCGCCTGGCACGCGAAGTACCAGACCGGGTGGTGGGACCCGCGCCCGATCAACGCGATTCGCGACCTGGGGCTCGACGAGAGCTGGGAGCCGTACCTCGACACGCCGCTGTTTCCGGCGTATCCGTCGGGCACGTCGAACTACTCCGGGGCGGCCGGCGAGGTGCTCGCCCGTGCGTTCCCCGCGGACGCCGGGATGTGGCGGGGGCGCGCGATCGAAGCCGGGATGTCGCGGCTGTGGGGCGGCGTGCACTGGCGCATCGACGTCGAGCAGGGTCTGAAGATGGGCCGCAAGGTCGCCCACCTGGTCTTGGAGCGCGCCGAGCGAGACGGCGCGGAGGCGTGAGGCGCCTCGCCTGCGCCGCGGCGATCCTCGTCGCCGGGCTGGCGCCGGCCGCCTGCGGAGGCGACGAGCGGGGCGGCTCCGGCGCGCCCACGGCGTCCGATCCGTTCACCGAGGTCAGCCGCGAGCCGAGCCTCACGCAGACCGCGCGCCGCGCCGCGCCGCGCTGGGCGCGCGTCGCGCGCCGGGAGGGGAGTGCGCCGGCGTCGCACCCGGTGGCGAT